>JAIXVY010000190.1 GCA_027482505.1 Opitutaceae bacterium
CGGCCGGGCGCGGCGAGGACGGCGGCGAGGTGGTCCGGCTTCATCGTGCGTTCGCGGAGGCGGCGGCGGACGTGGCGGCGGCGAGCGGCGGCAGGTTGTCCTTGATCCAGCGGTGCAGCCGGGCGACGCCCGCCGGCAGGGCCACGCGCGGGGTCCACCCGGCGGCGGCGCCGAAGCGGCGGATGTCGGACACGTAGTAGCGCTGGTCGGCGGCGCGCCACGGGGCGAACTCGACCGCGGGCGGCGCGTCGTTAAGTCCGCGTATCAGATCCATCAGCTCGAGCAGACTGGTGGTGCGGGCGGGGCCGCCCCCGAGGTTGAAGGCGCGGCCGGCCAGCCGGTCGATCCGTTCCAGCGCGAGCGAGAGCGCGTCGACCAGATCGTCGATGTGCAGGGCGTCGCGCACCTGCCGGCCGTCGCCGAAGAGGGTGACGGGCTGGCCGGAGAGCGCCTGGCGCAGGAAGTAGGCGATCCAGCCCTGGTCCTCGTTGCCGCACTGGCGGGGGCCGTAGATGCAGCTCATGCGGAAGACGACGGCGGGCAGGCCGAAGGTGCGGGCGTAGTCGAGGACGTATTGGTCCGCCGCGCCCTTGGAGCAGCCGTAGGGACTGTGAAACGAGACGGGACGGTCCTCGTCGAAACCGTGGCGCAGGGCCGGGTCCACCGGTTCGTAGCGCGAGCCGATCACGCCCAGCGCGACGTCGTCGAGGTGGCCGTAGACCTTGTTGGTGGAGGTATAGACGAGCGGGTGCCGGCGGGGCGAGCGCCGCACCGCCTCGAGGACGTTGAGGGTGCCGCGGGCGTTGATGTCGAAGTCGGCGCCGGGGTCGGAAAGGCTGGTGGTCACGGCGACCTGGGCGGCGAAATGAAAAACCGGGCCGCAGCCGCGCACGGCGGCCTCGACCGCGTGCGGATCGCGCACGTCGCCGAGGCGCGGTTGCACGCGATCCCCGTGGCGGGCGCGCAGCCAGGCGAGGTTTCGCTCCACGCCGGGACGGCAGAGATTGTCGAAGACGCGCACGCGGCGCCCGCGGGTGAGAAAATGATCGGCGAGGTTGCAGCCGATGAAGCCGGCGCCGCCGGTGACGAGCACCGGGCTCTCCTCGCCGGTTTCCAAAGACGCGGCCCGCGGGCGCGACGCGGTCGAGCCCTCGGCGGCGACCGGGACCGATTCCCCGGGGGCGATGAAGGCGGGGGACGGCACGCCGGCGGAGAGAGGGGACGGGGCGAGGGCGCTCATACCGTCAGCCCCCTCTCCGCGAGCTCGCGTCCGGCCTCCTCGGCGCGGTCGGGCGTGATGCGACCCTCCAGCCAGGAGGCGAGGTCGGCGAGGCCCGCGTCGAACTCGACCTTGGGGGAAAAGCCGAGCAGCTCGCGGGCGAGGGAGATGTCGGCGAAGCAGTGGCGGATGTCCCCCGCGCGATGGCGCTGGGTGATCTCCGGGCCGATGTGCGGGCGCCCGAGCACGGAGGCGAGGCGCTCGGCCACGCCGCGAATGGTCTGGTGGCGGCCGGAGCCGATGTTGATGACGCGGCCGGCGGCGCGCGGCGCCTCGAGCGCGAGGGCGCAGGCGCGGGCGACATCGCGGACGTTGACGAAGTCGCGCCTTTGCAGGCCGTCCTCGAACACCGGCGGCGGCAGGCCGTTGAGCAGCCGGGAGGCGAAGATGGCGAGGACGCCGGTGTAGGGGTTGGAGAGGGCCTGGCGCGGGCCGTAGACGTTGAAAAAGCGCAGGGCGACGGCGGGAATCCCGTAGGCCTGGCCGACGATCAGGCAGAGGCGCTCCTGATCGAATTTGGAGAGCGCGTAGACCGAGGCCAGCTCGGGCGGCTTGCTCTCGGGCGTCGCGACGGGGACGAGCGGGCGGCCGTCGTGGTCGGCCAGCTCCCACCGGCGCGCCTTGAGCCTGTCGAGCGTGCGCAGGCGGCCGGGGACGAGCGGGCCGGAGGGCGGGCGGTAGAGGCCCTCGCCGTAGATGCTCATGCTCGAGGCGACGACGAGACGGCCGACCGGCCGGCGGGAAAGGGCCTCAAGGAGCACGGCCGTGCCCTCGTTGTTCACCGCGGTGTAGTCGGAAATCCGATACATGCTCTGGCCCACGCCGACCATGGCGGCCAGGTGGTAGACGGCGTCGACGCCGACGAGGGCCTCGTCGACCGCGCGGGGGTCGAGCACGTCGCCCACGCGCAGCTCGACGTCGGGGTGGAGATAGGCGGGCCGGACGGCGTCCTCGCCGTGCACCTGGGAGACGAGGGCGTCGAGCACGCGCACGCGGTGCCCGCGGCCCAGCAGTTCGTCGGCGAGGTGGGAGCCGATGAAGCCGGCGCCGCCGGTGATGAGAATGAGTTTCGACATGGAGAAGAGGGGCGGGTGGGCGGACGGGCGCGGCTCCTGGCCGGACGCCCTGGCGGCGCCTGCCGTCCGCGGCGGTCAAAAGGTAGCGGCCGGGCGGGCGCGGCGGCATCGGACCGGGCGCGGGCGGCTTGGTGGGACTTTTCCTCGGCGGGGACCGGTAATTCACCGGTTCGCAACGGCTTTTGTCCGGCCCGGTTCAGCGCCCGGAGGGTTTTCCAGCCGGCCCAGCACGGCCTCGGGGGTGACGTCGGCGCGGGCGGCGTCGAGATTGGCGCGATCGGGCGGGGGAACGCCGAGTTTTTCCGCCATCGCGGCGGAGAGCGAGATGAGCTGGGTGAGTTCGTGCTCGGCGAGCAGGCTGATGTGCAGGTCGAGATCCGCCCGTTTTTCGGCCTCGGCGGCGAGGCGGTTCTGGGTGATGAGGACGAAGGTCGACAGAAAGATGGCCTCCACGGAGGCGACCATGGCGAGGATCACGAGGGAAGGATCCCACTTGGGCAGCGGGACGAAGGGCAGGTTGGCCGCGATCCAGCCGCCGAACACGGCGAGGTGAAGGTAGACGAAGCGCATGCTGCCGGCGAAACGGGTGACGGCGGCCGCGGCGCGTTCCTGGCCCGACTGGGCGCGCTCATCGTTTCGGCGACGCTCCACCAACGCCTGGATGTTGCGCTCGAGGACGGGGGTGAGGCCGGGCGCGGACATGACGGGAGCTCCGGCTCAGGCCGAGGGGACGGAGGCCGGTCCAAGGTCGGCGGGCGTGCCGAATTGTTCGTTCAGGATGCGAAGCGCGCAGTCGTGAAGCCCGCTGGCGCTCCAGCACAGGGATGGATCGACGGTGCAGTCGATGCCGCCGTCGAAAAGCGAGAAGGCGACGCCGAGCACGCATGCGTCGGTGTCGCCGCCACAGAGTAGCGCGTGGCGCACTCCCGCGGCGCGCAGCCGGCGCACGGCCTCCTCGGGCAGTCCGTAGCCGGGCTTGTCGAGCACGAGGTCGCCGGGGCCGGGCGCGAGAACCAGTTTCGCCTCCGGACTGCCCGGGGCGCAGGAGCGGCGGTCGAGTTTGCGGCGCATGAGCGAGTCTCGGGGGTTGACGAAACGCGTGAACACCCGGTGCGGAAATCCCGCGGCGCGGGCGCGGATCCTTTCCACCAGTTCCGGCGGCGGCGCGAAGGCATGTTGGAGATCGACGATGACAACGGCGTCCATGGCCGCGACCCTAGCGCGGTCCGTTTCGTCCCGGCATCGGGCGCCATCCCCCGCCGCGGCGCGGGATGGTCGCCGGAGCGAGGCCAGTTCCAGTCCGCGGCGCTGGGGCGAGGACCGGAGCGATGGTTTCCGCCAATCCCCCGTCCCCAAGGCTCGCCGGCCGGGCTAAGGTGGGGCCATGACCACGAACGTTTCCCCGCCCGGCCTTCCCGCATTGGAAATGTGGGGAGGGGTCGAATGCACCCGCGTGAGAATCCATAACCGAGTCGAGGACGAGGCGGCGCGCACCGGACACGACCGGCGCGACGACGATCTCGATCGCTTCGCCTCGCTTGGTTTGAAGGCGCTGCGCCAGCCCGTGCTTTGGGAGCATCATCATGACGGCGGCGAAGCGGCCTGGGCGCGCACCGCCGCGCGGCTGGAGCGCCTGCGCGCGCTGGGCGTGCGCCCGATCGCGGGGTTTTTGCACCATGGCTCGGGGCCACTGCCCGGCGGGCTGGTGGACCCCGGCTTCGTCGAGGGGCTGGCGGCCTTCGCGGGCGAGTTCGCGCGCCGCTTTCCCTGGGTGGAGGACTACACGCCGGTCAACGAGCCGCTCACCACCGCGCGTTTCGGAGGGCTTTACGGCCTGTGGCATCCGCACTCGCGAGAGCTGGAGGTCTTCGTGCGGGCGCTGCTCAACCAGTGCGCGGGCGTGCGCGCGGCGATGCGCGCGGTGCGCGCGGTCAATCCGCGGGCGCGGCTGGTGC
>JAIXVY010000038.1 GCA_027482505.1 Opitutaceae bacterium
GCCCCATGCTCGTCCGAGCGCTGCGCGGCGGAAAACATCTTGGGCGCCAGTCCGGCCGCACCCTTGGCAAACTCCTTTTCAAACCAGTCGCGACTCTCCTCGCAAATACGCAGGTAGCCGCCCGTCTCTCCATTGATCCACACGCCGAGGTCGCACCACTTCGCGATCTCCGACGGGCGCTTGCGATACCACATCAGGTATTCGCTGAGGTGCCCATTACTCTCGGTGCTGTAAACCCCGAAGCGCCGCAGGACGTCGATGCGGCACTTCTCCGTCTTGGAATAACCGGGGTGCCGCTCGAAAGCCGCGAGCAGTTCCTCGCCGCCGACGCGGCGCCCGTTGGCCAGCAATTCCACAAACCAGGTCTGGTGGTTGATGCCCACGCACACGTAGCTGAGCTGGCCGGACTCCACGCCCAGCGCATCCGCGATCTGATACCCGCCATGCTGCACGCCGTGGCACAAACCCACGCAACGCACCCCGCCGTGCACGTTCGCCGCCCAAGTCATCATCGCCATGGGGTTGGCGTAGTTGAGCAACAGGCAACCGGGCGCGGCCACCTCGCGGATATCCCTGCAAAATTCGAGCACGGCGGCGATGCCCCGCTGCGCATACATCAAGCCGCCCGCGCTCAGCGTGTCGCCCACGCATTGATCGACGCCATACTTCAGCGGAATCTCGATATCGCTGCGGAAGGCCTCCAATCCGCCGATCCGCACCACGCAGAAAACATATTTCGCCCCCGTCAGCGCCGCTCGCCGGTCGGTCGTGGCGATAATCGTGGCGGAGAGCCGGTTGTGCGCGATGTCCCGCCGGCACAAGTCGGCCACCATCTTCAGATTCCGCACATTGATGTCGGTGAACGCCAGCTCGACGCCTGCGAATTCGGGAACCGTAAGCAGGTCGGCGACGAGTTTGCGGGTAAACTCGATCGATCCCGCGCCTATGAAAGCGATGCGAAGGGACATGGGAGAAAAGAAGGGGATTTGGTTAATCCGTGCCCACTTTATCGCGGCGCCTGCTTTGTTGCCATGGGAACGCCGTGCCGTTTTTGGTCGTTTTGTGCTCAAGTCGTTTACCCGAAAGACCCTCTCCACCCGCGCCATCCTGTTTGCGCGGGAAGGCATCGAGCTGCACGCGATGCTGAGCTCCGCCGGTCACGAGCTTCGCGCCTCGCCCGACTACGACTGGCACGGCCTGCGCCGCGGCGAGCAAGCCATGGTCCTCTTCCAATATACCCTGCGCGGCTCCGGCCGCCTGCGCGTCGGCGAACGCGAATGGACCGTGCGGCCGGGCGAGGCCATCCTGCTGCACTTCCCCGCCGACAACCGCTACTGGCTGCCCGCCGACGCGGAGGAACCTTGGGAATTCATCTACGTCTGCATGCACGGTCGCGAAATACTCCGGCTATGGCGCGAGGTGGAGAAACGCCTTGGACCGTTGCGAGCGCTTGCCCCCGATTCGCCGCCCGTAACGTGCGCCGCGCGGATCGTCCTCGCCGCCCGTAACGATAAAATCCCCTCCGCGCCGGTCGCCTCCGCCCTCGCCTACGAACTCGCCACGCTCCTGCTCGCAGAACCCGCCGCCCCCCAAACCGCGACCGCGCCGCATGCCGCCGCCCTCGCCCGCGCCCGCGATTTCGCCGAGCAAAACCTCGCCGCCCCGCTGGGCGTCGCGGATCTCGCGCGCGCCGCGGGGCTCTCCCGTTTTCATTTTTCCCGGCTGTTCGCGGCCGCCACCGGCCAATCCCCCGCCGCCTGGCTCACGACGCGACGCGTCCAAGCCGCCGCCCAGCACCTGCGCGAGGGCCGGCTCCCGCTCAAGGAAATCGCCGCCCAGTGCGGCTTCACCGACGTCCATACCTTCGGCAAGGTCTTCCGCCGCCACGCCGGCGAAACTCCCGCCCGCTACAGGCGCAACGGCGGCTAAGAACGCAACTCGCGCGGCCTCGCAGGCACGGGAACCGCGACGAACCAGCCCTCGCGTCAGCCCCGGGAGGCCCCGAAACACACGACGACTGCGCGCAGACTCCGTATGAAGCAAAACAGCCGGCTCCACGTGAGCCGGCTGTGTGAACAGGACAAGGGCGCGCCGCATGGCGCTAATTCTCTACGAGTTAACCCCGGTGTCGGCGTTGGGCGAAGAGGCGCTGGGATCGTTCAGCTTGAACTCCAGAATCTCGCCCGTGCGCACGACCTTGAGGTGCTGCCCGTCCTGGATTTCGCCTTTGAGCAGCGATTCCGCGAACGGATCCTCGAGGTAGTGCTCGACGGCGCGACGCAGAGGACGGGCTCCCATCTTTTCATCGTAACCCTTCTCGATCAGCAGCTCCTTCGCCTCGGGGGAGAAGGTGAGCTCGATCTTACGCTCGGTGAGCCGCTTGGTGAACTTCGTGAGCTCGATGTCCACGATCCGGAACAGGTCCGTCTTGGCCAGGGGGCGGAAAAAGATGATGTCGCTGATGCGATTGAGGAACTCGGGCTTGAAGACCTTCTTGGCCTCCTCGAGCACCTTCTCGCGCATCTTCTCGTGGTCGCCGAAGGCGCCGTTCTGGGCGGCGGCGAAGCCCATCGACGTCTGGCGCATCAGGAGCTGCGCACCGACGTTCGAGGTCATGATGATGATCGTGTTGCGGAAATCGATCTGGCGGCCGAGCGAGTCGGTCAGACGACCATCCTCCAGAATCTGGAGCAGAAGCTGAAGCACGTCGGGGTGCGCCTTCTCGATTTCGTCGAAGAGCACGACCGAGTAAGGCTTGCGGCGCACCTGCTCGGTGAGCTGGCCGCCCTCCTCGTAGCCGACGTAACCCGGAGGCGAGCCGATCAGGCGCGAGACGGCGAACTTCTCCATGTATTCGGACATGTCGATTTGGATCAACGCGTCCTGCTTGCCGAACATCTGGGCGGCGACCTGCTTGGCGGTCTCGGTCTTGCCGACGCCGGTGGGGCCGACGAAGAGGAAGCTGCCGATCGGGCGGCGCGGATCCTTGAGGTCGGCGCGCGAACGCCGCAGGGCGCGGGCGATGGACGTCGAGGCGAGGTCCTGGCCGATGACGATCTTCTGAATCTCCTTTTCGAGGCCGAGCAGCTTCTCGGACTCCTTTTTCTCCATGCGGGAGAGCGGGATGCCGGTCCAGTCGGCGACGACCTTCATCATCAGCTCTTCGTCGATGGTGATGCGCTTTTCCTCGCGGCTCTTCTTCCACTCCTCGGTGGTCTGCTCGAGCTTGGCGCGCAGCTGCTTCTCGTGGTCGCGATGCTTGGCGGCCTCCTCGAAGTGCTGGGCGGCGATGGACTGCTCCTTCAGCGCGCAGACGGCCTCGATTTCCTTCGCGAGGTCCTCGAGCACGGGCGGGCGGCTGAGCGAGCTGATGCGGGCGCGGGAGCCAGCCTCGTCCATGACGTCGATGGCCTTGTCGGGCAGGAAACGAGCGGTGATGTAGCGGTCGGAAAGCTTGGCCGCGGCCTCGAGGGCGCCGTCGGTGAAGATCGCCTTATGGTGGTCCTCATACTTGCCGCGGATGCCCTTGAGGATGATGATGGTGTCCTCGATGGAGGGCGGCTCGACCTTCACGCTCTGGAAGCGGCGGTCGAGGGCGGAGTCCTTCTCGATATACTTGCGGTATTCGTTGAGGGTGGTCGCGCCGATGCACTGGAGCTCGCCGCGGGAGAGGGCGGGCTTGAAGATGTTGGAGGCGTCCATCGCGCCCTCGGCGGCGCCGGCGCCGACGATGGTGTGGAGCTCGTCGATGAAGAGGATGATGTTCTTGGCGCGCTTGATCTCGTCCATCACGGCCTTGATGCGCTCCTCGAACTGGCCGCGGTATTTGGTGCCGGCGACCATGAGGGCGAGGTCGAGGGTGACGACCTTCTTGTCCATGAGGATCTCGGGCACGATGCCGTTGACGATCTCCTGGGCGAGACCCTCGACGATGGCGGTCTTGCCGACGCCGGCCTCTCCGATGAGCA
>JAIXVY010000043.1 GCA_027482505.1 Opitutaceae bacterium
CGCGCGCCGGACAAATTCGCCATCGAGCGCGCCGCCTCCGCCTACGGGAAACACTTCGTCGGCGCCGGCGAGAAGAACGCAGCCAACCTTTTCAGCCAAAACGCCTGGTATGTCGGCAAGCTCGCCGCCGGCGCGAAGGCCTGGCCGCTCAAGCATCACATCGATATCCAGATCTCCCTGGCCGAGGCCTTCGAGGCCATCATCCAGCGGCCCAAGGAAGAGCCCGCCGTGATGCGCGAGCTGGCGGTGAAGTGCCTGGGCTAAGGCCCGGGACGGCCGCCGGGTCCGGCGGGCAGGCCCTTTTCCCCCGGCCGCAGCTTTCAGGCGTCCGGCGCGAATAGGCAAATGCCCCCAAGGGATGCATTGCCAAGGGGCCGCTGGTCGTCACACCTTGCGAATAAAGTGTTTAACGCGGCTTTTGCGTCCGGCTTTCCCGCGTTCTTCCGCTTCGCACCATGACCACGACCACGTTCTCGCGCGGTTTGACCGCCTTCCTCGTTGTTTCCTTGTTCACCGCGCTGATCGGCGCGGGTTGCGCGAAAAAGGCTCCGGCGCCGGCCGCGCCCGCCGCGCGTCCCGTCACCGTCTACACCACCCGCGCCGAGGATGTCCCGGCGGTCAACAGCCACGTCGGCCGCGTCGCCGCCTACAGCTCCGTCGAGGTGCGGGCGCGGGTGCAGGGCATCGTGCAAAAGATCGCCTTCACCGACGGCGCGCAGGTGAAGAAAGGCGACCTCCTCTTCCTCATCGAGCCCGACCTCTACGAGCGCGTCGCCGCCGAGGCGCGCGCCCAGCTCGCCCGCGCCGAGGCCGAGGCCGTCCGCGCCAAGGGCTATGAAGCTAGGCTCGCGCGCCTCGTCGCCGCCGACGCCGTCAGCCGCCAGGATTACGACAACGCCGCCGCCACCGCCACCCAGGCCGCCTCGGCCGTCACCGCCGCTCGCGCCGCGGTGGAGCGCGCCGAGCTCGACCTCGCCCACACCCGTGTCGTCGCTACCGACGACGGCCGCATCGGCGCCAGCCGCGTCTCCGAGGGCGCGCTCGTCGGCCGCGACGGCCCCACCCATCTCGCAACCATCGACCGCATCGACCCGGTCTTCGTTAAGTTCACCATCTCCGACCTCGATGCCCTCGCGCTCCGCCGCGCCGTCGAGGGCGGCGCCATCCAGGACGCCGAGACGCGCGGCCAGGTGCGCGTGCTCCTGCCCGACGGCTCGCCCTACGCCGAGCCCGGCCGGATCGATTTCACCGAACGCGAGGTCAATCCCGACACCGGCACCATCACCCTCCGCGCCCTCGTGCCCAATCCCCGCCGCGAGCTCCTCCCCGGAATGTTCGTGCGCGCCGAGCTCAATGTCGGCGTCCGCGCCGGCGTTATCCTCCTGCCGCAGCAGGTCGTGATCAAAACCCCCGTCGGCCACGGCGTCTGGGTCGTCGCCGACGGCAAGGCCCAGCGCCGCGACCTCGTCATGGGCGAGTGGTTCGGCAAACGCTGGCTGGTCGAGAAAGGCCTAGGCGCCGGCGAGCAGGTCGTGGTCAACGGCGCCCAGGGCCTCATGCCCGGCACGCCCGTGACCATTGTCCAGCCCCCTGCGCCGGGCGCCGCCGCCGCGCCGACTCCGGTCGCGCCCGTTTACGCCCCCGCCGCCCCGGCCGCCAAGTAAACCCGCCGACCCCCTCGCGCCATGGGCACCTTTGTCTCCCGTCCGGTGTTCGCGATGGTGATCGCGATCATCATCACGCTGCTCGGCGTCCTCGCCAGCAAGCAGCTCGCCATCGAGCAATACCCGAACGTCGCGCCGCCGCAGGTGAAGATCACCGCGGTCTATCCCGGCGCCAGCCCCGAGGTCATCGAGACCACCGTCGCCTCCGCCATCGAGCGCGAGATGAACGGCATCAAGGGCCTGCTTTTCCAGCAGTCCACCAGCTCCGCCTCGGGTTTGATGGAGCTGTCGATCTTCTTCCAGCCCGGCACCGACCTCGACCTCGCCGCCGTCGAGGTGAACAACCGCGTGAAACGCGTCGAGGCCCTCCTCCCCCAAGAGGTGCTGCGCAACGGTCTCCGCGTGGACAAGGCCAACCCCCAGCTCCTCGTCCTGCTTGTCCTTCAGTCCGACGACCCGCGCTTCGATCCGACCTACCTCGCCAACTACGCCAACAGCTCGCTCGTCAACGAGATCAAGCGACTTCCCGGCGCCGGCGACGTCACGCTCTTCAACTCGCCCTACGCGATGCGCCTCTGGGTCGACCCCTCGCGCCTCGCCAAGTTCGGCCTGACCGTGCCCGACGTCGCCGCCGCCGTGCGCGACCAGAACCAGAACTTCGCCGTCGGCGAGATTGGCCAGTCCCCCGGCGGACCCGAGCAGGTGTTGACCTTTCCGGTGCAGACCCAGGGCGGCCTCACCGAGGCCGAGCAGTTCCGCGACATCATCATCCGCGCCCTGCCCGACGGCTCCGTCGTCCGCGTGCGCGACGTCGCCCGCGTCGAGCTCGGCGCCGACGACTACCAGCTCAGCGTGCGCCTCAACGGAAAACCCGCCGTCGGCCTCGGCATCTACCTCAGCCCCGGCGCCAACGCCCTCTCGCTCGTCGAGGCCATCCGCCACCGCATGACCGAGATCGGCTCCACCCTGCCGCCCGGAGTCAACTGGTCCATCCCTTACGACACCACCGCCTTCGTCGACGCCTCCATCGAGCTCGTGCTCCACACCTTCGTCGAGGCCTTCGTCCTCGTGCTGATCGTGGTCTACGTCTTCATCGGCAACTTCCGCGCCACGCTCATCCCCATGCTGGCCATCCCCGTGTCCATCGTCGGCACGCTCGCGGGCATGATGCTGATGGGTTTCTCGATCAACATGCTCACGCTCTTCGGCCTCGTGCTCGCGATCGGCATCGTGGTCGACGACGCCATCGTCGTGGTCGAGGCGGTCGAGCGCCTCATGCACGAGAAACACCTCGACGCCCGCGCCGCCTCCGCCGAGGCGATGAAGGGCATCGGCGGCGCCATCGTGGGCGTCACCGCCGTCATCTGCGCCGTCTTCGTGCCCGTCGCCTTCCTCGGCGGCGTGGTCGGCACGCTCTACAAGCAGTTCGCCGTCACCATCGCCATCTCGACTGTCCTCTCCGCCGTCACCGCGCTCACCCTCACGCCCGCGCTTTGCGCCCTCCTCCTGAAGCCGGGCCAGCACAAGCCGAAGTTCATCCAGGCCTTCGACCGCTTCTTTGAAAAAGTCACCGCCGGCTACGCAGTGGGCGTGCGTTTCGCCATCCAGCGCGCCGCGCTTTCGGGCGTCGTTTACCTCGTCATCCTCGGCCTCGTCTTCGCGCTCTTCCGCGCCGTGCCCACCGGCTTCGTGCCCGACGAGGACAAGGGCACGATGTTCGTCGCCGTCGACCTTCCCTCCGGCGCCTCCGCCGCGCGCACCGCCGAGGTCATCAAGCAGGCCGAGGCCGCGCTCCTCGCCCAGCCCGAGGTCGAGAGCACCATCGCCATCGGCGGCTTCTCGATCTTCTACCGCTACGCCAACCAGGGCTTCATCTACACCACCCTCAAAAACTGGTCCGAGCGCAAAGACCCCGGCCAGCACGTGCTCGCCCTGCTCGGCCGCGTGAACCGCCAGCTCGCCGCCATCGGCGGTGCGCGCGTCTTCGCGATGAACGAGCCGCCCATCTCCGGCATGGGCGCGATCAGCGGCTTCGACTACCGGCTCATCTCGACCGACGGCGACCGCGCCAAGCTCGTCGAGGCCTCGCGCGCCCTCGTCGCCGCCGCGATGAAGGACCCCGCCATCGGCGGCGTGCGCGACGTCTCCGCGCCCCAGGTCCAGACCCTCTTCCTCGACGTCGACCGCAACAAGGCCAAGGCGATGGGCGTGCCCCTCTCCGACCTCTACGCCACCGTCGGCGGCCTGCTCGGATCCAGCTTCGTCAACCAGTTCACCGCCTTCGGCACCAACCTGAAGGTGAAGCTCCAGGCCGACTCCGCCTATCGCGCCGATCCCGCCGCGCTGGGCGGTTTCTACGTCCGCGGAGCCACCGGCAAACTCGTCCCGGTCAATACCCTCGCCCGCGCCGAGTGGCGCAGCGCGCCCATCGCACTGGCTCGTTACAACGGCTACCCGTCCATCCAGCTCAGCGGCGTGCCGGCGCCCGGCCGCAGCTCGGGCGAGGCGCTCGACGCGATGGAGCGCCTCTCCGCCGAGGTCCTGCCCGCGGGCGTGACCTTCCAGTGGTCAGGCCAGTCGCTCCAGGAGCGCAGCGCCGGCTCGCAGGCCGCCTTCGTCTTCGGGCTCTCCTTCCTCTTCGTGTTTCTCTTCCTCGCCGCGCTCTACGAGAGCTGGTCGCTGCCCATCGCGGTCTTCCTCATCGTGCCCATAGCCATCCTTGGCGCGCTTGTGGCGCTCTTCATTCGCGGCACCGCCAACGACGTGTTTTTCCAGGTCTCGCTCATCACCCTTGTCGGCCTCGCGGGCAAAAACGGCATCCTCATCGTCGAGTTCGCCAAGCAGGAGTTCGAGGCGGGCAAGTCCGCCCTCGACGCCGCGCTCGAGGCGGCCAAGCAGCGCCTCCGCCCCATCGTGATGACCTCGCTCGCCTTTATCCTCGGCGTGCTCCCGCTCGTGAAGGCCAGCGGCGCCGGCGCCGCCACCCAGCACTCCGTCGGCACCGGCATCCTCGGCGGCATGCTCGCCGCCACCCTGATCGGCGTGTTCTTCACCCCGCTCTTCTTCTGGTTCTTCACGAAGAACAAAAAACACCCGCCCGCGCCCGACTCCGCGCCGCCGCCCGAGGCCGCGCCCGCCCACGGAAAGGAGGCCTCCGCATGAACACCGCTGCCGCCCGCTCCCTCCGCGCCGCGCCCGCCCTCGCCGCGCTCGCCCTGCTCCCCGGCTGCGTCGTGCCCGCCGCGCGCACCAAGCCCGAGCTGCCCGCGCCCGAAGCGTGGCGCGCGCCCGCCGCGCCCGCTGCGGAAGCCTCGCTCGCCGAGCTGCCATGGACCGAACTCTACCGCGACCCCGCGCTCACCGCGTTGATCGACGAGGCCCTGGCCAACAACTCCGACCTCCGCATCGCCGCCGCGCGCGTCGAGCTCGCCCGCGCCCAGTATCGCGTGCAACGCGCCGACCGCCTCCCCTCGATCAACGCCGCCGGCTCCTTCACCCGCGACAGCCGCCCCTCGCCGGTCTCTCCCGGCGACAACGTCATCACCAACACCTGGACCGCCGGCCTCGCCGTGCCCGCTTGGGAGATCGACCTCTGGGGCCGCGTCAAAGCCCTCTCCGGCGCCGCCCGCGAACGCTACCTCGCCGCCGAGGAGACGCGCCGCGCCACCCGCCTCAGTCTCGTCGCCGAAGTGGCTGGAGCCTACCTCAACCTCGTCGCGCTCGACACGCAGGTGCGCATCGCCGCCTCCACCCGCGGCCTGCGCGAGCGTTCGCGCGAACTCATCGTGCAGCGCCACGACGCGGGCGTCGCCTCCGGGCTCGATCTCGCCCAGGCCGATGCGCTGGTCGCCGCCGCGCGCCGCACGCACGCCGAGTTGGAGCGCCAGCGGGATCGCCAGGAAAACGCCCTCGCCATCCTGCTCGGTCGCGCGCCCGGCGCCATCGCGCGCGACCCCGTCGTGTTTGAACGCGCCCTGCCGCCGCTGCTGCCCGCGGGTTTGCCGGCAGATCTTATCTCGCGCCGTCCCGACCTGCGCTCCGCCGAGGCCAATCTGCACGCC
>JAIXVY010000445.1 GCA_027482505.1 Opitutaceae bacterium
ACACCTACTCGGCCAACGATGCCTCGCCCGCCGATCTTGATGGCGACGGCGAATACGAGATCATTCTGAAGTGGGATCCTTCCAACTCGAAGGACAACTCCCAAGCGGGCTACACCGGCAACGTTTACCTCGATGCCTACAAACTCGACGGCACCCGCCTCTGGCGCATCGATCTCGGACGCAACATTCGCGCCGGCGCCCACTACACCCAGTTCATCGCCTTCGATCTCGACGGCGACGGTCGCGCCGAAGTGGCCTGCAAAACCGCGCCCGGCACGCTCGATGGCGCGGGCGCTCCCGTGCTCATGGCGGGAGACAGCGCGTCCGCCGACTATCGCAACAGCTCGGGTTACATCCTGACCGGTCCGGAATATCTGACCGTGTTCAACGGCCTCACCGGCGCGCAGCTCGCGACCACGGCCTACCTGCCGGGGCGCGGCACGGTGTCCAACTGGGGCGATAGCTACGGCAATCGCGTGGATCGTTTCGTAGCCGGCGTCGCCTATCTCGACGGCAATCTGCCTTCGCTGGTCATGTGCCGCGGCTACTACACCCAGACCCACCTCGTGGCGTGGGACTGGCGCGGCGGCGCGCTGACCCGGCGCTGGACGTTCTCGGCGGCCAACGGCACGCCCTACGCGGGGCAGGGCAACCACCAGCTCTCCGTCGCCGACGTGGACGACGACGGCCGGCAGGAGATCATCTACGGCGCGATGGTGGTGAACGATGACGGCACCGGCCTGCACACGACGGGGCTCGGCCACTCCGACGCGCTCCACGTCTCCGATTTCCGTCCCTCGCGTCCCGGGCAAGAGGTGTTCACGCCGCACGAGAGCGCGGCCTCTAACGGCAACGTGGGCACCTCCTTTCGGGATGGTCGCACCGGCGAACTCATTTGGACGACCTACGGCGCAAGCGACATTGGTCGCGCCTGCATGATGGACCTGGATCCGAGGTATCCGGGCGGCGAGGCCTGGGCCACGAACAACAGCAACATCTACTCGGCTTACGGCGCGATCATCGCCGCCAAGCCGTCGAACATGTTTCACAACTTCGGCATCTGGTGGGACGCCGATCCCCAGCGCGAGCTGCTCGACGGCGGGACAATCTCGAAATACAACCACGCCACCGCTTCGCGCTCCAACTACCTCTCGGGCGCGGGCATCAGCTCGATCAACGGCACCAAATCCACCCCCAATCTTTCCGGCGATCTCCTCGGCGACTGGCGCGAGGAGGTGATCTGGCGGACGACCGACAACACCGCCCTGCGGCTCTACACGACCACCATCGCGGCCGTCGACCGCCGCGTCACGTTTTTGCACGATCCGCAATATCGGGTGGCGCTCGCCTGGCAGAACGTCGCCTACAACCAGCCACCGCATCCGAGCTTCGACGTCGCCTCCGTGCCCGCGTTTTGGTCCGGCGCCTCCCCCGCCGCCTGGGCCGCCGCCGGGGCGAACTGGAGTCGCGCCACTCCCTCGGCCGCTCCGGCGGCGCTGCGCGCGGGCGACACCGCGGTGCTGCGGCCGACTTCGGCTCTGGCGGTCGCGCTTTCAGGCGCGGTGGCGGCCTCGAATCTCATCGTGGAATCCCCGGCGGAGGTGACGGTTTCCGGTCCTGGCTCCCTGTCTGGCGCCGGCACCTGGAATCACGCCGGGCCCGGAGTTCTGCTCTGGAACGCGACGGCCAACTTCTCGACCTGGGCCAATGTGTTCGGCGGGCGCGCGGTGTTCTCCGCGAGCGGTCTGCTCACGACGCCGCGCCTGCAAGTGCATGCCGGCGCCGCGGTCGGCGGCCCGGGACGCGTGTCGGGCACCCTGGAACTCGAGGACGGCTCCGGCCTGCTGCTCGACGCTTCGGGACCGTTTCGCGTCAGCGGTCCGCTGATCGCCGCGGGGACCATCACGGTCTCGGCCGCGCCGGGGCAGGTCTTGACGGCCGGAACCTACACGGTGCTGACCTACACCGGAGCGCTTACGGGCGCGCCTGTCTTTGCCTGGTCGGGCCCCGGGCTCGCGGCCGCGTTCGACACTTCGGTGGCGGGCACGGTGCGCGTCACGCTTACCCAAGCCGCGGTGGTCGGCGCCGATGTGTTGAGCTGGACGGGCTCTTCCGGGGCCGTCTGGGACTTCGTCTCCACCAACTGGCTCGGGCTGGGCGGCGTCACCGTCTATGAGGACGCCGACACCGTGCGCTTCGAGGGCTCGCCCGCGACGCGCGCGGTGACGCTCGCCGACACCGTGGCCCCGGCCGCGCTGGTGATCGACTCGCCGGCGAACTGGACGCTCTCCGGAGCGGGCGTGATCTCGGGGGCGACCTCCCTGCGAAAGGCCGGCGCGGGCATTTTCTCCATTGGAACGGCCAACACCTTCACGGGCGGCGCGCGCGTGGAGGAGGGCGTGCTTGCCGCCTCCCACGCGGCGGCCTTGGGCACGGGGACGGTGACGCTCGCGGGCGGCGCGTTGGATACCGGAGCCTTGACCATCAACAACACGATCGCGGTGGAAGGAACGGGTCGGCTGGTCGGCGGCTCCGGCGGCGGCGCGCACGGGATAAAGACGGTGTCGGGCTCGGGCGTGCTCACCCTGGAGGCCACGAGCGTTTTCGATCTGGAGGGCTCGCTGGCGACATACTCCGGGCGTCTGCTTTTCACCGGCGCCGGATCGTTCCGCCTATTCGGTAGCTCGGGCTCCGCGCTCGCCGACTTCGAATTGGGAACGCGCACGCTGGGCGCCCGCTCCGGCTCCGCGTTCTCGCTCGGTTCGCTTTCGGGCGACGCGGCGGCGCGGTTGAACGGCGCGGGCGGCTACACGTCCACGGTGACCTACACGATCGGAGCCAACGGTCGCAGCACGGCTTTCGCGGGCGTCATTCAAAACGGCACCGCGGCCACCTTGCTGGTCAAGACGGGCGCGGGCAGGTTGACGCTCTCGGGCGCCAACACCTACACGGGCAACACGACGGTGTCGGCCGGCACGCTGGCGGTGGCAGGCTCGCTGGCCGCGACTCCGGTGAGCGTGGCCTCGGGCGCGGCCATAGCGGGAGTCGGCGATCTGGGCGGTTCGCTCACCTTCGCGGGCGGCGCGCGCCTGCTCAAGCCGCCCGGCGAAGAGTCGCTGACGGTGGCCGGCGCGGTCGTCTTGAACGGTGTCGTGACGCTCGAGCCCGAGGGCGGCGAGTTCGACGCGGGCACGCACCTAGTGCTGCGGCATCAGGGGGCGCTGACCGGCGGGGCCAATTTTACCTGGACGCCGCCCGCGGGCTCCAACCTCGCGGGCGCATTCGATTTTTCCACGCCCGGCGAAGTCAGGCTGGTGGTGGCGCGCGTGCCGGCCACGCCGCTGGAGCAGTGGCGACAGACGAATTTTGGTGTGGTCGATTCGGCCGGCCTCGCGGCCGACCTCCTTGATCCGGAGGCGGACGGCCTGCCCAATTTTCTCGAATACGCGCTCGGCGGGGATCCGCTGGTGGCGGACGCCGGCGCGGTCGCGCCCAGGGCCGCTCTGGCGTCCGGCCGGCTCGCTCTCACCTTTGGCCGGATCGCGGATCCGGCGCTCGTCTATGAAGTGGAGGCCACGTCCGATCTCGCCGCGTGGAGCGTCGTCTGGAGCAGCACGGGCGCGGCCAACGTGGCCGGTCCGGTCACGGTGACCGACGCGGCTGAAGGAGCAGGCCAGCCGCGCCGCTTTCTGCGTCTGCGGGTGCGCTGACCCAAGGCGCAGCGTGGCGAGCGTTCGCTTCCACGCACAGCGGTTCGCTAGGGCGATATAGAAACCCGAAGTCTCAGGAAACGGCGCGCGATGCCATCGAGCGGGACCGAATCCGCGACGGTGACCGGGCCGGTGATGTTTTCGTTGCCTGAACTGGTCCACAAATCCGTCCATTCGGAGAGGTCGCCGGAGCCTTGGACGACGTAGGTCAGGGCTGGATCGGCTATGCGCGGGAAAGTGAGTTTCAGCACCCCATCGCCCCGGCTCAATTGATACGCCGGAGCGGACGCCGCGGTGGGCGCCGTGCCCAAGGCGTATTCGAGCAAGTTTACAAAGCCGTCTCCGTCGGGATCGGCGAGGTCCGCCCCGTCGTCGAGACCGTCGGGCGCGTCGAAGTAGGATACGCGCCAAGCCTCGATCAGGCTGAGAGGAAGCACGGGCGTGGCGGAAACCTCCTCCGAGACGGGGCCCGGGCCGGCGGCGTCGAGAGCGGCCACGACATAGTAATAGACGCTGCCGTTGGCCAGGCCGGTGTCGGCGTAGGCGGTGGTGGTCAAATTGGTCGCGATCGTCTGCCGGTCTCCCCCCGAGGCGGTCGCGCGCATGAGGACGTAGCCGTTGGAGCCGGGGACGGGGCTCCACGTCAGGTCTACGCGGGCCTTTCCGGCCGAGGCCGCGACGTTTGCCGGAGCGG
>JAIXVY010000261.1 GCA_027482505.1 Opitutaceae bacterium
AGGCCCTCTCCGCCGATTTGCCCATCATATTGAGCGAGGCGCCGGGCAACGGCGACCTGCTCCACCGTCCGCTTTCCCACCTTTGGCGCGCACCGGCGGGCGACGTGGCCGCGTTCGGCTCGGCCATCGGCGAATGGGCGGCCGCGCGATCCTTGGGCGCGGACGCGCCCTGTAATCACCGGGAAATCGCCCGATCCCACTACGACCAACGCCGCAGCTTTGACCGCGTGCTCCGGCTTTACGGCCGGCTCAGCGCCCCGGTTCGGCGGCCCGCGTCCGTCCCGGCCTATGCGCAAGCCTGAGCGCCGCGACGCCGCCCCATGCCAAACCCAGGAAAAATCCCCGCGCAGTTCCGGAGCCGCGCCCGCTCCAGCCGCGCCCCGCGTTCGCCTAATTTGTTCAAGTCGATGAAACCGCGCCCCGTCTTCCCCGCCCGCCCAGACGCCCGCGCCCGCGGCTTGCCCGACCCGCTCCATTCGACCGCTTCCTCGCCCCGGCGCCCCCCCGCGTCGCCCGCGTCGCAACCGCCAATCCCATGGAGCCCATGCCAATCCTGAACCTTTTTCCGTCTCCCGTAGTCGCTCCGTGTTTCGCCGCTCTCCGCAAGGAGGACTCGGCATGAACCTCGGCGCGATCAAACCCGGCGTGCAGGTGGCCCTCGATCCCTCGCGCCTGCTCCATCTCCTCGCGGCCAACGCACGCCTTCTCGTGCTTTGCGCGGCCGCGGGAACGGCCGCCGCGCTCGCCTACCTCGTGCACCGTCCGCCCGTCTACGTTTCCCAGGCGGTGCTGGAGGTCACGGAGGAAAACGCATCCAACCTCGACTTCGAAAAACGCGACGCCGCCGACCTCAACTCCGCCGCCTTGCTCAAGACCATCGAGCAGACGATCGCCGGCCAGGCCGTCCTTCGCCAGGTCATTCAGGAGCTGAAGCTCGGCTCCGACCCGTATTTCGCCCCCCCGCGCCCGGAAAGCTACACCGAGGCCGAGCTCATCTCCCTCCTCCGCGAGCGCGTCTACGTGGGCTTGGTGCGGGGCACTCGGCTCATCCTCGTCGCGGTGAGCGACGGCGACCCGCTCAAGGCCCAGCGCCTTGCCCGCGCGATCGTAGACGGCTTCTTCGCCCAGCGCGCCCAGCTCCGTCGCGAAGGAGCCAGCTCCGCTCATTCGTTTCTCCTCGCCGAGGCGAGACGGCTCGAGCGCGAGGTCCGCTCCGCCGAGGAACGACTCCAGGCCTACCAGGAAAAATACCGCGCCGTCTCGCTCACCGACCGGCAAAACATCGTGCTCCAGCGCTTCAGCGATCTGGGCCGCCAGGTCACCGCCGCGCGCGCCCAGCGCCTGGGTCTCGAGTCCACGCAGGCGCAGACGCGCGCCCTGCTCGCCGCCGCCAAGCCGGAGGAACTCCTCAATCTGCGCGAGATCGCCTCGCAGACCGACATCATCGAGCTGCGCCGCCAGCTTAACCTGCTCCAGGCCGATCTCGCCCGCCTCGCGCTGCGCTACCGCGAGAAACACCCTTCGATGATCCAGGCGCGCCGCCAACTCGACCAGGTTCGCGACAGCCTGCGCGCCACGCTCGTCAACGCCGGCCAGGCCTTGCTCCAAACCTACGGAGCCGCGGTCGAGAACGAGCAGGCCCTCGAGCGCGAGCTCAACCGCCAGCAGGAGCAGGCGATGGAGCTTTCCCGCCTCGCCATCGCCTACCGCGCGCTGGAACGCGAGGCCCAGTCCTCCGACGCGCTCTATCAACAGGTCCTCGCCCGGCTGAAAACCAGCGGCCTCAGCCAGAGCCTCGTCGCCGAGGCCGGGCTCGACAACCCCATCCAGATCGTCGAGCAGCCGCTCGTGCCCGTCCGCTCCGCCGGAGCCTCGGCCCGGCTCGTGCTCCTCGCCGGCCTCGCCGGCGGCATCGGCCTGGGCCTGCTCGTCGTCGTCCTGCGCCGCGCCTTCGATCCCTCCTTCCGCTCCATCGACGACGCCGAGGCCACCCTGGGCCTGCCGTCACTCGCCGTCGTGCCCCGCTCCTCGCTGCGCGGCGCGGATCTCGTCCTCCACAGCCACCCCGCGACGATCGAGGCGGAGTCGTTCCGCTCGCTGCGCACCTCGCTCTCCCTCCTCTTCCCCGACGAGCCGCCGCGCTCCGTGCTCTTCACCAGCGCCGTCCCGGGGGAGGGCAAAAGCTATTGCTCGGCCAACTACGCCGCGGCCGTGGCCCAGCAGGGCGAACGAACCCTGCTGCTCGACGGAGATCTGCGCCGGCCGGGCCTGCGCGCCCGCTTCGCGATCGACGCCGCGGGCAGGGCGCCCGGTTTCGCCGACTGCCTGCGCGACCGCGCCCGCTTCACCGCGGCCGTGCTGCCCACGCGCATGGAAAACCTGTTCGTGCTCGGCGATCTCCACGGCTCGGCGCGCCACGCCGAGATCCTTTCCGGGGAGGACTTCAAGGCCCTGATCCGGCGCGCGCTCGAATCCTTCGACCGCGTCGTGGTCGACACCGCGCCCCTGGCCGCCGTCGGCGACACCGCCACGCTCGCGCCCCACGTGGCCGCCGTGTGCCTCGTCGTCCACGCCGGCCGCACGCCGCGCCGCCTTGTGCGACGCGCCTGCGTGCTCCTCGGCCGCGCGCCGTCCGGTCTCGTGCTAAACCAAATCCTCCCGGGACGCGCCGCCCGCTACGACTACTACTCGCACGGCGACGACTACGTTCGCGAGACCTCCCTTTCCCCCCTTCCCGGAGCGGCGCCCCAGCCCGGTTGACCTACCCCGCACGCCTCCTCCGCCATGACCCACACCTCCGTCTCCACCGTCGCCGTGCCCCCGGTCCTATCCCCGGCCCAGCCCGCCGCAGCCGACAGCCGCGGCCGGCTGCGCGAGCTGCTCATCACGTCGTTCTTCGGCGACGCCCTCGCCGTCATACTCGGCCTTGCGCTCGCCAGCTGGCTGCGCTTCGCCACGCCGCTAAACCAGGTGGGCAGCGCGGTGAGCGCCTCCATCCCCTGGACCGACTACGCCCGCCACGTCGTCTTCGGATCCGCGCTGTTCCTCATCCTGCTCGGCGCGTTCCGGCTCTACGCCTCGCCGCCGATGCTCCGCCTGCGCCAGGCGGGCGGGGTTTTGCTCAAAGCCGCGGGCGCGTGGCTTCTCGCCCATTTCGCCCTCGCCGCCCTGCTCCGCCCGGAAAGCGACGTTTCCCGCATCTATGTTTTTCTCGGGGCCGCCACCTCCACCCTCGCTCTCGCCGGCTGGCGCGCCGCGCTCGACCGCTACATCGCCCGCGCCGCCGCGAGCGACCAGCTCCACCGCCGCATTCTCTTCGTCGGCTGGTCCGAGCCCGCCGCCGCCTTCGCCGACTCGGTCATCTCCGCGCGCGATCCTTTCTACGAGGTGGCGGGCTGCGTCCCCTCCCCCGCCGGCCGCTACGCCAAGGCTCCTCCCGCGCGCCTCCGCCGCCTCGGCGATTACCAGGATCTGCGCGAGCTCATCGAACGACACGCCGTCGATCTCGTGGTGCTCGCGGACATCAGCGTTCCCGCCGGCGAGACCGTCGGCCTGGTGAACCTCTGCGAGAAGGAAATGGTCGAGTTCAAGATCATCCCCAACTGCTTCCAGATCCTGCTCTCCGGCCTCCACCTCGAGACCATGAACGGGGTGCCCGTCCTGGGCCTTTCGCGACTCCCCCTCGACAACCCCTTCAACCTGGCCGCGAAGGAGGCGCTCGACCTCGTCGGCGGGCTCGTCGGCCTGGCGCTGAGCGCGCCGCTCATCGCTTTTTTCGGCTATCTGGTGCATCGCGAAAGCCCGGGCCCGATCTTCTACACCCAGACCCGGCTCGGCCGCGACGGCCGCCATTTTCAAATCATCAAGATCCGCAGCATGCGCCTCGACGCCGAGGCTTCGGGCCGCGCCGGATGGAGCGTGAAGGACGATCCGCGTCGTCTGCGCATCGGCGCCTTCATGCGCCGCTGGAACATCGACGAACTCCCCCAGTTTTGGAACGTGGTCAAAGGCGACATGAGCCTGGTCGGGCCGCGCCCGGAGCGCCCCGAGCTGATCGTCGATTTCAAGGAGGCCATCCCTCACTACAACGCCCGCCACGGCATCAAGCCCGGCATCACCGGCTGGGCCCAGGTCAAGGGCTTCCGCGGCGACACCGACCTGCGCGAACGCATCCGCTGCGACCTCCACTACATCGAGCAATGGAGCCTGCTCCTCGATCTCCAGATCCTGCTCATGACCTTCTTCAGCCGGAAAAACGCCTGCTGATCCGCGCCCGGGAACCCGCTCTCCAGCCCCTTTCCTCCTCGTTCATGAAAATCGCCTACACGTTCCACCACGACGCCGCCAATCCCGCGGTCCAGTCCGGCCTGCCGGCCTCCTCGCTCGCGGGTTTCCGGCGCCTCGGGGCGGACATCATCCCCGTCTTCCCGCTCGCCGCCCGGCCCAGCCGCGCCCTCGGTCGCAAAGCGCTCGCCCGCCTCGCCGGCCGCCGCTACCGCGCCGACCGCGAACCCGCCTACCTCGAGGCCGCCGCCGCCGAGTTCGAGGCCCGCACCGCCGACGAGGACTACGATTTCGTCTACACCCCGGGCTCCGAGCTCGTGGCCGCGCTGCGCACTTCCCGTCCCATCACGTTCTGCTCCGACGCCACCTTCGCCAACATGGTGGACTACTACTGGGACTTCACCGACCTGGCGCCCGAATACCTCCGCATGGGACACGAGCAGGAGGCCGCCGCCATCGCCAAGGCCGCCCTCTGCGTCTACTCGGCCGACTGGGCGGCCAAATCCGCCATCGAGGACTACGGCGCGGATCCCGAGAAGGTCGCGGTCATTCCCTTCGGGGCCAACATAGGCCAGGACAACACCTGGCCCGAGGTGCGCGGCTGGATCGAATCGCGCCGGCGCGACCAGCTCCGCCTGCTCTTCGTCGGGCGCCACTGGGAGCGCAAGGGCGGCGACATCCTCGTCCACGCCGCCTACTGCCTGGCCAAGCTCGGCCACCGCGTTCACGTCGACGTCGTGGGCTGTCCCGTGCCGGTTCGCCACCGCGGACTGCCCTGGCTCCACGGGCACGGGCTGCTGAGCCCCCGCGTCAACGGCGACATGGCCCGTCTCCACGAGCTGTTCACCCAGGCCCACTTCGTCTTCGTTCCCTCGCGCGCCGAGTGCTATGGCATGACCTTCGCCGAGGCCAACGCCTACGGGGTCCCGGCCATCAGCACCGACACCGGCGGCGTCCGCGGCGTGGTGCAGGACGGCTACAACGGCCATCTGCTCCCGCTCGACGCCCAAGGCCCCGCCTACGCCGACCTCATCGCGTCGGCGTTTCACAACCCGGCCCATTACGACCGGCTCTGCGCCCAATCGTTCGAGGCCTTCGCCAGGCGGCACAACTGGAACGTGTTTTCGGAGAAATTCCTGTCGCTCGTGGTGGAGCGCGGCATCGCGCCCGCGCCGCGGCGCGTTTCCGCCGTCGCCCGCCCCGCCGCCGCGCGCGCCGCCGGTCGCGAACTTTTTTCCGCCAAGGAAGCCTGGGCCTGATCCGCGATGTCCGCCTCCCATCCCGGCGTGTTCGCCGCCCCCGCGGGCGTGGCCGAACCCGCGTCACCCTGGCCCGTGGCCGGCGCCGTCTCGCTTTGCGCCGGCCTGCTCACGCCGTTCACCGTCTCGGTGGGCGGACTTCTCCCCCTGGGCGAGCTGCTGCTCTTCGCCGCCGCCGCCTGGGCCCTGCTCATCCCCGCCCTCGCCCGCGCCTGGCCGGGCGACCTGTGGCGCGAGCCGCTCTTTCTGGCCTTTCTCGCCGCCCAAGGCGTGGCCCTCGCCGCCTATGTCGTCTCGGATCTGTGGCGCGACAGCGCGCCCCAAGACTACGTGCGCGGCTGGTCGCGCATGATCTTCCTCGCCATCGATCTCGCCGCCGTGGCCTACCTCGTCGGCTGCTCCGCCGCGAATTTCCTGCTCCTGGTCGTCGGCGTGCAGCTCGGCGAGGTGCTGAAGGTGCTGCTCTTCGGCGCCCTCTTCGGCGACGTTTGGAAATTCGGCTACGCCCTGCCCGTCACCGTGGTCGCCCTGCTGCTCGCGGGGCGCGGCGGACCGCTTCTCTCCGCCGCGGCGGCCGCGGGTCTGGGGCTGCTCCACTTCGTGCTCGATTTCCGCAGCCTGGGACTGCTGTGCCTGCTCGCCGCCGCGTTCTGCGCGGTCCGGCTCTTCCCTCGCGCCTGGCGCGCCTGGCTCGCGCCGCTGGGCCTGGGGCTGGGCTTGCTGGTCGGCGGCGCCGTCTACGCCCGCACCCAGGGCAGCCGCGACGCGGAACGATCCGGACGATCCAACGTCGAGCGCACCGCCATGGTCGTGGCCGCGCTCGAGGCGTTTCGTGAATCCCCGTGGATCGGCAACGGCTCGTGGTTCAGCCGGACCCGGGTGATAGACAACTTCATGATCCTGCGCGAGGAGGGCGCCCGCCTGGCCGGCGTGGGCGGCTTCGCCGGCGCCAACGAGATCGAGGAGGACACGGTCGCGCTTCACTCCCAGCTCCTCGTCACCCTCGCCGAGGGCGGGCTCTTCGGCGCCGCGTTTTTCCTGCTCTTCTCCGCGGCCCTCGTCTGGGCGCTGCATCGCGAGATCGTGGACCGCGCCTGGACGCCGCTTTCCGCGCTCGGCCAGTTCCTCCTCTCGCTCGCCCTGTTCAACGTCTTTCTCTCGCCCTTCTCGGGCGCGCATCGCGTGCATATCGCGCTCGCCGCCATCCTCGTCCTCTTGGTGATTCGCGCGGGACGCGCCGATCAGGACGCCGAATCCGCGGAGGCCGCGCCATGAAGATCATCCGCGTCTTGAAGGAAAAATTTCGCGCCCGGATCGGTGATCGCGCGCCGCGCGCCCTCGCGATGTTCTTCATCACCTCGATCGCCGCGCGCGTCGTGGGCGTCGCCAGCCAGCTCCTCCAGGTGCCCGTGGTCGTGAAATCGCTCGGCGCCGAGGCCTTCGGGCTGTGGATGACCTTCGCCAGCCTAGCCGGTCTCGTCGTGTTCGCCGACTTCGGGCTTGGGGTGGGCGTGCAGAACCGTCTCGCCGAGGCCT
>JAIXVY010000319.1 GCA_027482505.1 Opitutaceae bacterium
GCGAAGCACTTTTTCCCGAGGAGGGCGTTGCCGCCGTAGCCGGAGCCGTAGGACCAGATCTCGCGCGTCTCGGGGAAGTGGACGATGTATTTCTCGGGGTTGCAGGGCCAGGGCACGTCGCGCTCGCCCTCGGCCAGGGGCCGGCCCACGGAGTGCACGCAAGGCACCACGCGTTTCTCGGCGCGGTCGATCTCGCGAAAAACCGGCAGGCCGATGCGGGCCATGATGCGCATATTGACCACGACATAGGGAGAATCGGTCAGCTCCACGCCGATCTGCGACAGGGGTGAGCCGACCGCGCCCATCGAGAAAGGCAGCACATACATGGTGCGCCCCCGCATGCATCCCGCGAAAAGCCCCTTTAGTTTGCGACGCATCTCGAAGGGATCGACCCAGTTGTTGGTGGGGCCGGCGGCGTCCCTGGAGAGCGAGCAAATGAAGGTGCGATCCTCCACGCGGGCCACGTCGGATGCGTCGGAGCGGGCGAGGAAGCAACCCGGCCATTTGACCGGATCCAGACGGGTGAACGTGCCGCCCTTCACTAGACCATCGCACAACGCCTCGTATTCCTCGTCGGAGCCGTCGACCCAGTGAACCGCCGCGGGCCGCGTAAGGGCCGCGATTTTGTCCACCCATTTGAGGAGATGGCGGTTGGCGCTCAACGGCTTCGCCGGATCGCGCGGCGCGGAATTTTTCCTGGCGGTGGTCGGCGTGGGCAAGGCGGCGTTCATGCCCGGACAGTTTACCGCACCCTAACTTTAGCCGCGACAGCGTGGAAATACCCTCGCCCGGGGCGTAGTGGCGGCAGCCCTACTCCCGGGAAACAACGATCCAGCCGCGCACCCGACCGCTGATTTTGTCGACTTGGTTCATCGCATTCCACAGCTCTTGCGCATCGACCCAAAACGAGGGGCGACTCCCGCTCACTTCGACGATGAGCACCTTGTTCTCCGTCTCGTTGTAGTCGGCGACGATCGAGAAATGCCCTCCGGTGTTTTTTCGCTCCCGCAGCCAACCGGTGGAAAAATTGCAGATCACTCGGTCGCTCGCGCCGGCGCGATCGGCCCGCAAGGCCGCCAGCCAGGATTCATAGCCTAGCTCGCCCGCGGCCGCATCGAAGCCGGCGTGAAAACGCTCCGCGCGCAGCGAGGAAAGCGTCGTGATCATTCCGGTGAGCTGCTCCAGCGTGAAGCCGATCTTGTAGACCGTCTCCTGCGAGATGATGTGCGCGGTGGCCGGGTTGAAGATCGAGTCCTGGGTAAAGCCCGCGCCGGGCAGCAGGCTGTTCAAGGTCACGACCGCGGAGCACGCGCCGCAGTGGCTCTTGAGCTGCGGCACCCAATGGCGGAGAACCGGTTCGTAATCGGGCGCGCCAGACGTCAGCAGCGAACGGCCTTTTTCAGAATCGAGGCGAACCAGGCCGGCGATCCAGCTGTCATAAAAATCAGCGGCGATCTGCCGTTTGGCTGGTTCGGCTATATTTTCGCCTTCGGCCGGCGTCTCCGCCTCCGGGTTGCTTGCAAAGAGAGACGCGCCCATGGCGCAAGCAAAGGCCAGGACGGCAAACGTGGATTTCATGGAAAACAGAAACGCTGCTTCATTCGGCGACCGCGGTGGTCCCGGGACGGCGCGGGTCAGGCACGCCCGTTCTCAAACCACTCGCCGGGTCGGCCACTATGGTCTCGGCGCTTCCCTGCGTGCCGGACCAGCGCGGAGCCTCGTTCGAGTAGAGTTTTCGGATCCTTGGCTCATGCCCCTTCGCGCGCAGTTCCGCCATGACCTCCTCCGAGGCGAAGTCCGGCTCGTGCGATATCTGGTCCGGCAGCCACTGCTGATTGAAACGCTTCGCAGCCACCGCATCGCGCGGGCTCATGCGATGGTCCAAGAGGTTGGTGATGACCAGGGTGACGGTGTTGATGATGGTCGCGCCGCCCGGGCTGCCCGTGACGATGACCACCTTGCCGTCCTTTAACACCACCGTGGGCGTCATCGAGGAAAGCGGACGCTTTCCCGGCTGAATGGCATTGGCCTCGCCTTGCACGAGGCCGAAGGCGTTGGGCGTGCCGGGACGTGCGGTGAAGTCGTCCATTTCGTTGTTCAAGAGCACGCCCGTTTCGCCCGCGACCACGCCGCAGCCGTAGATGCCGTTTATGGTGTAGGTGCAGCTCACCACGTTGCCCGCCGCGTCCATGACGGAAAAATGCGTCGTCTCCATCGATTCAGGCGCGCGGGCGCGCGTCGCGTCAGCCGCGGCCAGTCCGCCTCCGATATCGCGGCTCGGGGTGGCTCGGGAAGGGTCGATGGTGGAGACGCGTCCCGCGAGATAATCGCGGTCCAGCAGCTTCGCGACGGGTATCCGGGTGAAGTCGGGATCGCCCAGATAGGCGGCCCTGTCGGCGTAGGCGCGGCGCATCACCTCGGCAAAAAGATGGATCTTCTCCGCCCCGGCCGGCGCAAGCGAGGCGACGTCGCGGGTCTCCAGCATGGCGAGCATTTGCAACAGGGCGATTCCGCCGGAGCTGGGCGGCGGCACGGTCACGACTTCATGTCCGCGATAAGATCCCCGCAACGCGACGCGCTCAACCGGGCGATAGGCAGCAAGATCGTCGCGGGTGATAAGGCCTCCATGCGCGGCCATGTCGTCGGCGATGAGTGCGGCGGTGCGCCCCTTGTAGAACTCCTCCGGCCCATGCGCCTGCAAACGGGCAAGCGTGGCGGCCAAATCGGGCTGGCGCAGCCTTTCGCCGTCGGAAAAGAACCTCCCCTCGTTGAGGAAAATGCGCCGCGCGGCCGCGTTGGCGCCTAGCAGCGCGGCGCTCGCGCGCAGGTCCTCCGCCATTTCATCGCTCACGGGAAAGCCGACGTCGGCGAGCACTCGCGCCGGCTCAACCAGCTCGGCCCAAGTCAGCTTGCCCGAGCCGAGCCGCTCGAGCGCAAGGGCGAGCCCGGCCACCGTGCCCGGCACCGCAGCCGCGCGATGGCCGACCGTGGAGGCCCCTTTGGCGACCTTGCCGTCGGGCCCAAGAAACATATCCCGTGTCGCCGCGGCGGGCGCCGTCTCGCGAAAATCGAACACCGTGGCCGTGCCGTCGGCCATGCGAACGAGCATAAAGCCCCCGCCGCCCAGGTTGCCGGCGCGCGGATAGGTGACCGCCAGCGTGAGCGCGGTGGCCACCGCGGCGTCCACGGCGTTGCCGCCCCCTCGCAGGACGGCCGCGCCGGCTTCCGCCGCGCGGGGCTCGGCGGCTACGACCAATCCGCGCCGGGTGGCTACCGGGTCGGCGGCCGGACGCCCGACCACGGGCAAGATCAGCAGCATGGCGAGCAGCGGGCGCAGGGAGGTCATTTAAGGAAATTCAAAAAGAATGTTATGTTAAACGAGTTAACCAAATCGACGAGCAGGCCTCCGACGGTCGGGACGATCAGGAACGCACGCGGCGACGGGCCAAACCGGCGGGTCAATGCATCCATGTTCGCCACCGCGTTGGACGTGGCGCCCATGGCGAATCCGCAAAGTCCCGCGCTCATGATCGCCGCGTCGTAGTTCTTTCCCATGACGCGAAACACGATCCAGCGCGCGAACACCGCGACCAGCGCGACCTGAACGATCAGGATGACAAGCATCGGCGCCGCGCTGCCCGCCAGCTCGGCGAGGTTCAGGCTGGCCATCGTGATGGTGAGAAACACTCCGAGCAGCAACGAGCCGATTATATCCACCGTCTCGCTGTTGATCCAGTTCCAGCCCGCGAGGTCGCATACGTTGCGCACGACCAGTCCTACCAACAGGGCGCCCATGTAGGCGGGGAACACAAGGCCCGCCGACTGCATCGCGTGGCTCACGCTCGCGCCCAGCTTGATCACCACGAGCAGAGCCAGCGCGTGCAGCGCGGCCGAGCCGCCACGCCCGGCGAAATCGCGCGCCAGCCGCAGCCAGCCGCCCTCCGCCGACCGCTCCTCCAAGACCGCGCCCGCCTGGGCCTGCGGTTTGAGGCCCTTGGCCTTGATAAGGCTCGTCGCCACCGGGCCTCCGATAAGGCTGCCGCACACCACGCCAAACGTCGCGGCCGCCGCGCCCACCGTGGCGGCGGCGGGAAACCCGGCTTGAACAAACGTCGAAGCGAAGCCCAGCGCGGTCCCGTGGCCGCCGGTGAGCGTCAGACTGCCGCACACCACGCCGAGCAGGGGCGACTCGCCCAGCAGGCGCGCCAGCGCCACGCCCACGACGTTCTGCAAAACCGCGAGCACCGAGGCCACCGCCCAGAAGACAAGCAGCCCGCCGCTGCCGCCGCGCACCAGTCGCCAGGTGGCGTTCAACCCCACGCAGGTGAAAAATCCCACGAGAAGCGGCAAGGTGAGGTTTTTCTTTTCCCCGCCTCCCCACTCGATCCCGGGTGTCACGATCCAATTCCACGCCGGCCAAGCGACCTTGGTGACGAAGTCCAGCTTGAGCAGTCCGGTCATCGCCAACAGCAGCGCGGCGAGGCTTACCGCCAGCCCGGCCACGACCGGCGCCGGCACGCTGAATCGGGAAAAAATCGTCGCCCGTCGCTGGACATATTCGCCCGCCAAAAGCGCGGGAACGGCAAAGAGCAGCAGCCAAAGGGGGGAAACGGTGAGCGACATGAGGAATGGGGATGCAAACGCGGGACGGTGACGCGCGCGCCAAACCGTCAGGTTAACGCAGCCCGCGCGCCTCTGTCTTTGCGTAGAAGTCCGCCATGCTCCGGGGCGCCTCCGCCCTTCCCTTTTGAGCGCGGGAAAAACTTTCTGTATCCGCCATGCGCAAAATCAAAGTCGCTCAATTCGGACTCGGGCCCATCGGCGTCGAGTCGCTCAAGCTCGCCGCCAGCCAGTCGTGGCTGGAAATCGTAGGCGGCGTGGACATCGATCCGGCAAAGATCGGTCGCTCGCTCGCCGACATCACCGGCGATCCCGCGACGGGCGGAGCCAAAGTCCATCCCTCGCTGGAGGCCCTCTTCGCCTCGGCCAAGCCCGATGTTATTCTCCACACCGCCGGCTCCAGCGCCGCCGCCTCTTTCGCTCAGGTCCGCCCGGCCTTGGAAGCAGGAGTAAGCGTGGCCTCGACTTGCGAGGAACTCATTTTCCCCGCCCTCAAGACGCCCGACGCCGTGGCCGAGTATGATGCGCTCTGCCGCCGCACCGGCGCACGCGTGGTCGGCACCGGGGTCAATCCCGGCTTTGTCATGGACGTGCTTCCCATCACGCTCACCGGCGTCAGCCGCCGCGTGGATTCGATCTACGTCGAGCGCGTGGTCAACGCCTCGACCCGCCGCCAACCGCTCCAGGCCAAGATCGGCAGCGGCCAGGAACCCGACGCCTTTCGCGCGAAGTTCGCCGCCGGCAAGGCCGGCCACGCGGGCTTCCAGCAGTCGCTTGCCCTCCTCGCCCACGCCATGGGCTGGAAACTCGAAAAGATCGAGGAGACCTGCGAGCCCGTCATCGCCCCGGGCCCGATCACCACGAAGTTTTTCCAGGTCGCGAAGGGCCAGACCTGCGGACTCCATCAGCGCGCGATCGGCACAGTCGCCGGCGAGGCGAAGATCATCCTGGATCTCCAGATGTTCTTGGACGCGAAAAATCCCCACGACACAGTGGTCATAGCGGGAGACCCGGCCCTTCACCTCACGTTGAACGGCGGCGTGGCCGGCGACTCCGCGACCGTGGCCTCGCTCATCAACATCGTTCCCCGGCTGCTCGCCGCGCCGGCCGGAGTGCGCCTCATGACGGAACTGCCCACGCCCTCATGGGTGAATCCTGCGGCAGCCTGCTAAGCGCCACTCCCCTCCCAAAGAACGCCTCGGCCTTCCAAGGCCGGGGTGTGTTTTCCGAAAACCCGAAAAGAAAACTCAACCTAGCCCATTGCGCAGACACCAGCGCACCAGCGAGGGCACGTCCCTGAGCCCCAGCTTGGCCAGAATGCGGGAACGATGCTTTTCCACCGTGCGGGTGCTGAGACCCAGCTTGTCCGCGACCTCCTTGGAGAGAAAGCCGCGCGCCACCAGCCTCACCACCTCCTTCTCCCGGTCCGACAAGGCCTCGGCGCCGATTCTCGGCAATTCGGGCTCGCTGCCGACGGCCGGGACGGGAGGCGGCACCGCGGCCGAGAAAAACATTCCGCCCTCAAGCACGCGCTGCACCGCACGCTCGATCTGGTCGAGGGGCGAGTTCTTGTCCACGAAGCCCGCCACGCCGAGGCCGACCAACTCGGCGGGCAGACCGGCGTCGGGATGCGCCGTAAGAACGATGATTTTCAACTGGTGCCCCTGGCGTCTCAGTTCGCGAATCACGTCGCGACCATCCGTGTCTCGCAGGTAAAGGTCGACGACCAGCAGGTCGGGCGGGCGATCCAGACATGATTTCAGGCCGTCCTTGCCGTCCTCGAAATCGCGCACCTCGCAAGGGGCGAAACGCCGCGTGAGGGCGTCCTTGAGCAGTTCCCGCAGCGTGGCGGTGTCGTCGATCAGCACGAAGGAACGCGGGGCGACTCCCGACGGCGCGGACTTTGCGGTCATGACTGAAACTCGCTCCCCGCGGCGCGACCGGCAAGCGCGTTGCATGGCGTAATGCCACGCAACCGGCCTCTCGCGCGAACCTTGCGCCCCGCGCCCGGCGCAGCCGATTGACAACCCCCCGCCAGCGCGCACGGCATGTCTTGTGCAGCCGACCTACGCCCAGCCCAAGACCCTTGTCGCCCTCTCCGGGGGCGTGGACAGCTCCGTGGCCGCCCTCCTCCTGCGCGACGCCGGGACGCCGATCGAGGCCGCCTACATGAAAAATTGGGTGAACGAGGACAACATACTCGGCGACTGCCCATGGGAGCAGGACATTGCGGACGCCCGGCGCGTGGCCGACCAGCTCGGCATCCCCTTCCGCGTGGTCAACCTGATGGAGGAATACCGCGACAAGGTGGTTGCGTATCTTTTGGACGGATACACCCGAGGCCTCACGCCCAATCCCGACGTGATGTGCAACCGCGAGATAAAGTTTGGCGTGCTTCGCCAATGGGCGCTGGACAACGGCTTCTCCTCCGTGGCCACCGGCCACTACGCCCGCCGCGTCCGCCTCCCCGCGCCAGCCGGACATTGTCAATCAAAGATTGACAATGGATCGGACCGGCCCGGTTCGTGGGCGCTGGTGGAGGGGGCCGATCCCAACAAGGACCAGTCCTACTTTCTCGCGATGCTGTCCCAGGAACAGTTGCGCGACGCGCTTTTCCCCGTGGGCGATTTGCTCAAGCCCGACCTCCGCGCGCTCGCGAAACGGGCCGGCCTGGCCACCGCGGAAAAAAAGGACAGCCAGGGCATCTGCTTCATTGGGAAAGTGAAGATGGCGGATTTCCTGCGCGCCTACGTGCCCGACGCCCCGGGACCCATCGTGCGCGCCGACGATGGCAGGGTGCTCGGCGAACACCGCGGCCTTCATTTCTACACGCTGGGCCAGAGAAAGGGCATACGCATCCCAAGCAACACCGACGGCAAGGCCTACGTCGTGGTGGGCAAGCGGTCCTCGGATCGCGCCCTGCTCGTGGCGTTCGACGCCGCCGAGGCGCCCGGCCTCTTCACCCGCGAGGTCATCGTCCACGGACTGCGCTGGAACACGCCGACGCCTCCCTGCGGCGCGTTGGAGCTGGAGGGGCGCGTGCGCTACCGCGATCCGCGCGTGCACCTTTCTTTTGAAACCACCGGACCAGACACCGCGCGCATCGTCTTCGCCGAACCGCAGCGCGGGCTGGCCTCGGGCCAGATCCTCGCCCTGCACGACGGACCGCGTCTGCTGGGCGGCTGCGTGTATCTCTGAAGCCACGCTCAGCCGCGGGCGCGGGCGGAGAGGGAACGCGCCGCCTTGCGGGCCTGGCGAAAAGCCGCGCCGGGGACGGGCCACCCCTCCCGGGCGCCAAAGCGAAGCCGCAAAAGCTGCGCTCTGGCCGCCTCGATCTCGGCTTTTTCCTCGCGAGTCGCGGCCGGCCGCTGCCGTTCCGCCCGGTCGAGGCGACCCAGCCAGCGCGATGCCTCGATGCGCACCGGATCGCGCCGATGCGAGGCGGCCCGGCGACTGCGCCAACCCATCCACCAGGCCCGGCCGGACCGACGCCAAAAAATCACGCCGCCAAGCAGGGCCGAGCTGGCCAATCCCAACGCCACAAAACGTGAAAAATCCCAGGGAGAACGCGCCCAATCGATCACGGACCTGATCGCATCTTCGGCCGTTTCGCGCGCCGACCGGACCATCTGCCGGAGACTGTCCTTCGTGGCCCGCAGCAACTGGACCTGCGACTGCTGGTCGAAATTGACGATGCGGCGATACCAGAACATGCGCAGGCCGTCGATGCGCGCGCCCCAGCCTCGGTCCTGCTCCAAGCTCGCCGCCCCGTTGCGATAATCGGAACCGGCTGCGGGAGTGATGCTGGCGCCGGGGGTGGCGTCGGCCCTCAGCCAAGAGCCAAGCTCCTCGTCCCAGATCTCCGCCCAGGCGTGCGCGTCGGAATTCCGCACCGTGATGCTGCCGCTGGTCGCGTTCCACACCCCGCCCTTGAAACCGGTCACCAAGCGCGCCGGAACCCCGGCCGTGCGCGCCAGCAGAACCAGGCCGCCGGCGAAAAGCTCGCAGTGGCCGGGCTCGCGGGAAGCCAGCCAGCGCACCAGCGGATCCCCGTCCCCGGGCTCCAAACGCATCGTCAGACTGTAGGAGTGGCGCTCTTGCAGCCACACGCCCGCGCGACGTGCGAAATCGGCCCCGCCCTCCCCCGCCCCGCCGATTTGCCGCACAAACTCGTCCAAAAGCCGCCTGTCCGAATCCAGCTCCACGCCGATGTTGAGAAAAGTGATCTCGCGCGTCGCCGGCTCCGGCTCTCCCTCCGGCCCCGGCGCCATGCCGGTCTCGAAACCAGGCTCCAGGCCGAAGCGGCGGCTCGGCACCAGAAGGCGCCCTTCGCGGGCGAACTCCCGATCCCGTAGAATGCCGTCGGTGTCCATGCCCTCCACCCGGTAGGCCACCATCTTGGCCGGCTCGGCGGGCAGGCTCGAAAGCCGCACGGCTGGGCTTTGCAACAGCGCCTGAGGTTCGCCAAAAGTCAGACGGCGAAAGCCTCCGGCGAGCGGCAGATACTTGCTCACGCCCGGCTGGAAATAAAGCGTCCAGACCGCGTCGCTGTCGCGCGAACGTCCGAAGCCGCCATGGGTGTTCATCTTTTCCCGGGTGGAGACGAACGTGGACAGCAACTCGCCCGACATGCGGAAGCCGCGGCCGGAATATTCGTCGAGCACGAGCATACGCCAGTAGGGCTCGGACGGCACCGCGCCGGGATCGCTCACATCGATCATGAGCGCGACCGAGGTGTCCTGCTGGATGTCCACCACGTCCTGGAACGAGACGTTCTCCGAAAAGCCGGTGCGGGTGGTCTTGGTGATCAACCGGTCAAGGAAGAACTCGTTGCTGATTTCAAAGCGCGGCAGCGCGAGAAACAGCACGGCCGAAAGCGCCACCACCCCGGCAAACAAAGCCGCGCCCAGCGCGACCACCCGCAAATCAACCGCGGCTCGCAGGCGCCCGAAAAGCTCCCGCCAGCTCACGCGTTCCCATCCCGCGTCGGCCGAGGCCGCGCTCCGGGAACGCCCGCCGCCCGAGCGCGCGTCCGAAAGCGTCACCGCAAGCAGCAAGGCCAGCGCCGCGGCGGTGAAGACCAAGATCTGCGCCACAAACGCGATTGAAACCGTGAAAACGCCGGTGACCACCACGACGAAAAGCGCGAGCAGGATAAGCTGCAGATCTTCGCGTCGTCCTCGCGGCGCCACGCAGCGGTAGCAAAGCAGCATCAGATCCAGCCGTATCATCGCCGGCAGCGGCTCGCGGGTGCTCCACATGTCGAGGGCGAAGACCACCACGATCACCGGGAAGGCGAGCCGATGCACAAGCGGGGGCAAGGCGCTCGAGAGCCGCGGGAAAAGCGTGAACACCGGCACCGTGGCGGTGATGACCGCCAGCGCGAGCAAGGCGTCCACCTCCATGTAGAAGACGGTCCACGCCGACAGCATTCCCAGCAGGCCTCCCAGCAGCCAGCGGAGCTGACGAAGCTCGACTAGGCTAAGCTGTGGCCGCGGGTTTTCCATCGAGAATGGCGGCCGCTCCGCGGACGCCTTGAGGTTCTATTCTGAGCACGCGCCTGGATCCGGGGCCGTTTAACCGCCCCTGCGAGGGTCGCGCGTCGCCCGAAGGCTGTTTCCGTTCGAGCAAGGCCAGCCGGTCGAGAAAGGACTCCACGTCGCGCAGGCGGCGCACCGCCTGGGGCGGCTCGTCGTCGATGCTCACGGACCTCAGCCGTTCCTGTTTATAGAGATCCTCGGCGAGCGTGGCGGCCAGACCCAGCGCGAGCTCGAACTGCTCCGGACGGGGCCAGAGCTCCGCGTCGGAGTCGACATGCAGCGCATAGCCTTCGTGGCCTTCCGCGGCGAACTGCCGCACAAGCAGCTGCCGCGTGCGGGCGCTCGCCTTCCAATGCACGATGCGCGGCGAATCGCCCGGCGCGTAACGGCGCAACGCGAGCAAATCGCC
>JAIXVY010000208.1 GCA_027482505.1 Opitutaceae bacterium
CCCTCGGAGTAGCCGCCGTAGGTGGGCAGGTTGAGGTGCTTGTCCATCGAGCCGTAGGTCATGACCATGCTCGGCGAAAACTGTTCGAGCCCTCGGCGGCAGTAGGGGCAGTCGAGGTCGGCGTCGACGAGACAGCCCACGCCGGCGATGTCGCCGGGTTTGAACTTGGTGACCTTGGGCCCCACCTTGGTGACTCGCCCCACGATCTCGTGGCCCGGGACTGCGGGGTATTGGGTGAAGTGCCACTCGTTGCGGGCGAAGTGGAGGTCGGAGTGGCAGACGCCGCAGTAAAGAATCTCCAGCTGCACATCGCGGTCGGTCGGCTCGCGGCGCGGGATACTGGCGGGCGCGAGAGGCGCGGTCGCGGCGGCGGCGGAGTAGGCTTTTACGGAGTAGGCGCGTGGTTTCGACATGGTGAGAAAGGGTTGGTTCAGTGAGGCGAGAAAGGCCCGGCAGGCGAGCGGGCCGGACGGAATCTTTTCCGCGCGCGGGCAAGGATCGCGCCTTGGTCGCGGCGCCCGCGCGCAACATTTAATGGCTTCGCGCCGGAAGAAAGGCACGGTGATGCCATGTCTTTCGCCTCCCTTGGTCTCTCCGAACCTTTGCAGCGCGCCGTCGCGGCGTGGCACTACGAGGCGCCCACGCCGATTCAGGCGGCGGCGATTCCCGCGATTCTCCGGGGCCGGGACGTCTGGGGATCCGCCCAGACCGGGTCGGGTAAGACCGCCGCGTTCGCGCTGCCGATCGTCCAGAAACTCGCGGCCTCGCAGCGTCCGCCGGGACGCTTCGTGAGCGCGCTCATTCTCGTGCCGACGCGCGAGCTCGCCACCCAGGTCGTCGAGTCGGTGCGGCGCTACGCGCGCTACCTCCCGCAACCGCTCAAGACCCTCGTCGCGGTCGGCGGCCTGTCCATCAACCCGCAGATGATGGCGCTGGGCGGCGGCGCCGACCTGCTCGTGGCGACGCCGGGGCGACTGCTCGACCTGATCGACCACAACGCGGTTTCGCTTTCCGAGGTGTCGGTGCTGGTGCTCGACGAGGCGGACCGCCTTCTCGATCTCGGCTTCAAGGCGGAGCTGGACCGCATCGTTGCGATGCTCCCGGCGCGGCGGCAGAGCCTCTTGTTCTCCGCCACGTTTCCGGCGGAAGTCGAGGCGCTGGCCTCGGCCCTGCTGCGCGATCCGGTGCGGATCGAGACCCCGGCCACGGCGGAGAACACGCCGGAGATTTTGCAGCGCGTGATCGAGGTGGACGTGCCGCGGCGCACGCAGCTCCTGCGTCATCTGGTGGAGACCCACGCCTGGTCGGGCGTTCTGGTATTTGTGGCCACGAAATACTCTACCGAGCACGTGGCGGAAAAGCTCGGCCGGGCGGGCATCGCGGCCGCGGCGTTGCATGGCGAGCTGAGCCAGGGGGCGCGCACGCAGGCGCTGGCGGATTTGAAGGCGGGCAAGGTCAAGGTGTTGATCGCGACCGATCTGGCGGCGCGGGGCATCGATATCCCGAAGCTGCCCGCGGTGGTGAACTACGACCTGCCGCGCTCGGCGGTGGACTACACCCACCGCATCGGTCGCACCGGGCGGGCGGGCGAGGCGGGCGTGGCGATCAGCTTCGTGAGCGCGAGCACGCACGCGCATTTTTGCCTCATCGAGAAACTCCATGGCCTCGCGCTGGAGCGGGAGCAGATCCCGGGCTTCGAGCCGCGAGAGACCGAGGCGCCGCCTCCGCTGGTCGCTCCGGGAGGGGGCGGCATCAAGGGCCGGCGAAAGAGCAAGAAGGACAAGATTCGCGAGGTCGCCGCCCGCGCGGTGGGCGAGCCCTTGCCGGTGCGCGTGGTCCCGCCGCGTCCCCCGCGGCCGCAGGCCCGGCCGGGAGGAGAGCGTCGCTGATGTGCGCCTTTTCCCCCGAGGAATACGCCCTTTTTGAAAAAACCGGCGAGTGGGTCTTCAAGCGCCTGCGCAAGACCCGCCACCCGGAGGATCTGCTCGCGGTGGTGGCGACGGCGCACAAGGGCTTCGACAAGGCCTATGCGTCGGCTCCCGCCGAGGCGAGGGCGGCGGTGGCGTGCCGGGCGGGCTGCGACGCGTGTTGCCACACACCGGTGGGCGTGCAGGCGCACGAGGTGTTGATCGCGGCGCAGCATGTGCAGACGCATTTTTCGCCGGTCGAGCTCGAGGCGCTGATCGGGCGCGCCGCGGTCCACCGCGCGGCCTATGCCGGGCGATCCATCGCCGAGCGGGCCTTGATGCGCCGGCCCTGCGTGCTGCTGCGCGACGGGTCCTGCTCGATCTACGAGGCGCGACCGGAGTCGTGCCGCTCGCATCACAGTCACAACGCCGCGTCCTGCCGCACCAACATGGAGAACGGCAACGAGGACCTCGACGTCTTCATCCCCGGCGTGCGCGGGCGCATGTTCGCCGTGATGCTGGCGATCGATCAGGCGGTGGAGGAGTCGGGTTTCGACGACCGCTCGTATGACTTTGGCTCGGCTCTGCACGAGGCGCTGACCAACAGCCTGTGCGCGGTGCGCTGGACGCGGCGCGAGGCGGCTTTTCCCGACGACTGCCTGGACGGCACGGAAAGCGACGAGACATCCCTCGGCTGAGGGCGCGCTCGCCGCTTTCCGCCGCGAATGGCGGGCCGGCTCAGACCGTGTGGGTCTTGAGCGAGGCGACGTTCCACTCGGGCTGGCCGCACTCGCGGGCTACCTCGTTGAAGGCCTCGACCTCGGCCTTGGTGAAGAGAAGACCGCCGGCGGCGGCGGTGGCCTTGGCGAAGTTGGCCTCGATCTGGCCCGGGATGATGGCGCCCTCGTTGCCGTGGCCCAGCACGTCTGCGAGGACCGCCTTCACGTTCTCGGTCTGGTTGCGGCCCTTGGCGAAGAGGCCGCCGCTCAGGGCTTCGGGGTGGATGACCTGGAAGAAGAACGCGCAGGTGCCCTTTTCGCCCTCGGGGACCTTGTCCCAGCGGTTGCGGATGGTGGGGAGCGAACCGCCGATGAAGGCGCCGACGACCTCGTTGAGGAGAGACAGGCCGTATCCCTTGTGCGCGCCGAAGGGAAGGAGCGCGGCGACCTCGTCGGGGTTGGTGGTGGGCTGGCCGTTCTTGTCCACGGCGGCCATCGGGGGGAGTTGTTTGCCCTCGCGCTTGAGCTGCTGGACGCGGCCCATGGCGATGACGGAGGTGGCCCAGTCGATCACGAGCGGGAAGCCGACGGCGTCGGTGGTGGGGAAGCCCCAGGAGTGGGGGTTGGTGCCGAGGGTGGGGAACTTACCGCCGAACGGGACGACTTCGGCGAGGGCGGCGGTGCAGTTGGTGTAGGCGATGTAGCTGCGGCGGGCGGCGTCCATCACGTAGCCGGCGCCCCAGAGGTAGTGGAAGGCGTTGTCGACCGAGACGGTGCCGACGCCGTAGATGTCGGCGAGGCGGATGGCCTCGTCGATCGCGCGGTAGGCGGTGGCCTGGCCGAGCTTCTTGTTGGCGTTCCAGATCTTGGCGGATGGGAAGCGGGAGGGGCGCTCCTCGATCTGGGCGCCGGGGACGCAGCCCTTCGAGCCGGAGCCGAAGAGGTGGTCGAGGTGGAGGGCCTTGAGGCCGTTGTGGGTGCGGATGCCGTGGCGGGAGGCCTCGGCGCAGAAGCGCGCGCCCTCGGCGGCCTCGTCGGCCAAGTATCCGCGATGCTGATACGCGGCGGCGACGAGGGCGTTGTGCTGCTGTTCGGGGACGACTAGATAGGTTTCGGGCATGGCGGGTGGGAGAGTGGTTCGGGGGTTTTTAGGGATTCGGGCGTTGGTTTTTGGACACGGAGGGCGCGGAGCCCGGACACGGAGCGCACGGAGGTCGATCCGCGGAAGAGGTTTGAAGAGGAGGAACCGAGTCGGGGATTCGGAAAATTTGGGCTCCGTGAACTCCGTGTCGTAGCTCCGTGGGCTCCGTTACGAAGATCGTGTTGCTTAGACAGCCCGTGCGATGGGCTCCTTGCCGGCGAGGAAGCGGGTGAGGTTTTCGACCGCGCAGGAGGCCTGGCGCTGGACGCTCTCGTGGGTGCGACTGCCGATGTGGGGCGTGAGCACGGTGCCGGGAAGGCCGAGGAGCGGGTGGTCGGCGGGCGGCGGCTCCTGGTCGAGGACGTCGGCGCCGTAGCGGATCTTGCCGGCCTTGATGGCCTCGACGAGCGGGGCGAGCTCGAGGAGTTCGCCGCGGCCGGTGTTGACGATGACGACGCCGGGTTTGAGGAGGGCGAGGCGGCGGGCGTCGATCAGGCCTTTGGTCTTCTCGGTGAGCTTCGTGTGCATCGAGACGAAGTCGGCCTGCCTGAGGCCCTCGTCGAGGTCATCCACGCGCTCGAGGCCGTGCCAGCGGGCGAAGTCCTCCTCCCAGTAATTGGCGAACACGAGGACGCGCAGCCCGAAGGCGCGGGCGCGGATGGCGACCTCCTTGGAGATGCGGCCGAGGCCGACGAGGAGGAGGGTTTTTCCGCAGAGCTCGTTGCCGGTGATGCGGGTCCAGCGGCCGGCGGCGACGTGGTTGGCCTCGACGACGAGGTTGCGCACGACGGCGAGCAGCAGGGCGAAAGTGTGCTCGGCGACGGTGGTGTGGTTGACGCCGGGGGTGAAGAGAACGGGCAGGCCGAGGTCCTTGGCGGCGGCGAGGTCGATCTTGGCGAGGCCGATGCCGTATTTGGAAATGACGCGCAGGCGGGGGAGGGATTTTTGCATGACGGCGCGGGTCATGGCGTCGTCGCCGCAAAGGTAGGCGTCGAACTGCCCGGCGAGCTCCAGCATGCGGCTTTCGGGGAGGGGGCCGCGCTCGCGCACGATTTCAAAGCCGGCTTTGGCCAGCATGTCGTGGTGAATGCCGGGGGTGTCTTGGAAAGACGTGGTGGTGAGGAGGACGCGAGGGGCGGGCATGATCGTAAAGAAAGACAAAACCATGTCCTCGCTTGGAACGCGAAGCCAGCGGAGAGGGTGTGAGAAGGTTTGCACCCCGGGTTCGCCGGGCGGGAAGCAAGCCGTGTAACCCAATGGGTTACACGGCTTGGGGAAACTTGGGTGCTAGAGGTGGGGCATGTAAGCCAATAGGTTACACATGGCCCGGCGGGATTGGCGCGTGAACTAACGGGAGCGGGGGCCGATGGTCAGGCGCGGGCGAATTCCGGGGCGAGCGCGTGGGCAAGCGTCTCGGCGGCGCGCAGTCCAAGCATAAGGCCGCGGAGTTCGGCCAGGCCGCGCATGCGACCAATGCCGCTATAACCGGGGTTGTCGGGCTGCGGTTTGGCGAGGTCGTCCATCATGGTGTGGCCGTGGTCCGGCCGGAAAGGCAGTTGCCAGTCCGCCCGACCTTCGGCGACGCGGCGGTCTTGTTCGTCGAGCAACACGCGCACCACCGCGGGCATGTCGACCGAGCCCGCCAGGTGATCCGCCTCGTAGAAAACGCCTCCGGGCAGGCGCTGGGTGCTGCGAAGGTGGACGGCGTGGATGCGCGGGCCGAAACGACGGGCCATCGCGGGAAGATCGTTGTCGGGCCGCGCGCTGAAAGATCCGGTGCAGAAACAGAGTCCGTTGGCGGGCGAGTCGACGGCAGCGAAGAGCTTCTTCACGTCGGCGGCGGTGCTGAGGATGCGGGGCAGACCAAGGATGGGAAAGGGCGGGTCGTCCGGGTGGATGGCGAGGCGCACGCCGACCTCCTCGGCTACGGGCACGATGTGCCCGAGGAAGCGCTTGAGGTTGGCGCGCAGGCCGGCCTCGCCGAGGTCGGCGTAGCGGGCGAGCATGGCGCGGAGGTCGTTGAGCGAGAGGCCGAGTTTGCAGCCGGGAAAGACGTCGGTGAGGCCGGCGATGAATTTGGCGCGTTCCTCGGGGCAAAGCTCGTTCCAGAAGGCTTGTGCGGCGTCGAGCTGGCCGGCGGTGTAGTCGTCCTCGGCGCCGGGGCGCTTCAGGGCGTGGATCTCGAACGCGGCGAATTTGACCGGATCGAAGAGGAGGCATTCCGAGCCGTCGGGGAGCTTGTGGCGAAGGTCGGTGCGCACCCAGTCGAGGACGGGCATGAAGTTGTAGACGACGGTGCGGACGCCCTCGGCGGCGAGGTTGCGCAGAGTCTGCGCGTAGTCGTCTAGTTTCGCGGCGACATCGCCCGAGCCGGTCTTGATGTCTTCGTGGACGGGCACGGATTCGACCGCGGTCCACCGCAGGCCGGCGGCCTGCAGCTTGGCCAGCCGGGCGCGAATCGCCTCGCGAGGCCAGGTTTCGCCATAGGGAATTTGGTGCAGCGAGGTGAACACGGCGCGAGCGCCGGTTTGCCGGATGTGCTCCAGCGGCACCGGATCACCGGGTCCATACCAGCGAAACGACTCTTCAAGCAGCGGTCGGTAATGTGAGCTCATGGGGAGCGGGCGCGGTGTGATAGTGCGCCGAAAAGGCGGGGCCGGCTATGCGTTCCTTGGTTAAAGTTTCGCGGAATCCCCGGGATTTTATGCGAATTTTTCCGACCGCCGGCGGTGTTGCGTCACGCGGCGGCGGAGACGAGCGTAGGACTTTCCCATGTCCAAGCCGGCCGCCTCCTCAGTCGCCACCGCCACCGCCATTCTGCGCCGCAAGCTCGGCGCGAAGGTCGTCCACACCGACGACGCGATGCTCGAGGCGGCGTCCTACGACTCCAGCCGCATCTCGGTGCGACCCGCGGCGGTGATTCGTCCGACCAAACGGGAGCAGGTCGGCGTTGTGCTCAAACTGGCCAACAAGCACGGCGTTCCGGTCACGCCGCGCGGCCGCGGCACCACGCTCATGGGCTCCGCGGTGCCGCTGAAAGGCGGCTGGGTGCTCGATTTGCTCGCGCTGGACAAGGTGGTGATCGACGCCGAGGCCGGCCTGGCCCACGCGCAGGCCGGCGTGAGGGTCGCGGAGGTGCAGCGCGCGGCCGCGGCGGAGGGGTGGTTTTACCCGCCCGATCCGTCCTCGAAGGAATACTCCACCATCGGCGGCAACATCGCCTGCAACGCCGGAGGCATGCATGGTGGAAAATATGGCGTGACGCGCGACTTCGTGGTCGCGCTCAAGGGCTACTTGCCGACCGGCGAGTTCGTGGAGTGGGGGACCGCGACGCGAAAGTTCGCCGCGGGTTTCAACCTGCGCGATCTTTGGATCGGCAGCGAGGGCATGCTGGGCGTGGTGACCGACGCGGTGCTGCGGCTCATCCCCGCGCCCGCCGCCCGCTGGACGCTGCTGACCAGCTTCGCCGACGAAGTGTCGGCCTTCAAGGCGGCCCGGGCGCTCTTCGCCGCGCGGGTGCAGCCCGCGATCTGCGAGTTTCTTGATCGCTACTCGGTGCAGTGCGCCGAGCAGGCGATGAAGACGACCATCTTTCCCGGCCAGCCGGGACGGCCGGTTATCCTGATCGAGCTCGCGGGTTCCGAGGCCGAGCTCGCCGAAGCGAAGCAGGCGGTGCTCGCCTGGGCGAAGAAACACGCGGCGGGCCATCGGGAGGCGAAGACCCGCGAAGAGGCGGAGACGCTCTGGGCGGTGCGCCGCAAGTGTTCGGGCGCGATGTTCCAGATGGGCGACGCCAAGCTCAACGAGGACATCACCGTGCCGCTCGCCGCCTACGAGGCCTTCGCCGTATGGCTCGAGCAACTACGCGAGAAGTCGGGGCTCGCCATCCCGACCTTCGGTCACCTCGCGGACGGAAACCTGCACGTGAACATCATGTATCACAAGGCGGCGCCGAATGAGTGCCGCTCGGCCGAGCGGGCGGTGCTCGCGCTGATGAAGAAGGTCGTGTCGCTTGGCGGCGCGATCTCCGGCGAGCACGGCATCGGGCTGGCGAAGACGCCCTTTCTGCGGATGCAGCACTCGCCGGCGGCGATCGGCGCGATGCAGGCGGTGAAGCGCGCGCTGGATCCGAAGGGCGTGCTCAACCCCGGAAAAATGTTCGAGGTCTTCGAGGTTTGGAAGGCGCCTCGCGTGGTGGTGAGCTTTCCTTGGGATCACAAATAACCTGCCGACGGCAACAAGGTCGGCGCGCACAATGGGCAAGCCATTTCGTCAATCATTGATTGACGAAATGGCTTGGTTGGCAGGCAGAAAACGCGGGCGGCGCAGCGGCGGGGTGCGGTGCGAAAGTCTGGCTTGCCGGGGCACAAAATCCAGTTGCCCGCCGCCGGGACGGCGGGATTTGCTGGGCGGTTTACGTTTCCCGCCTCACTTTCCGCCATGAAGCACACCCACCATTGCGCCCAGCTCACCGCCGCCGATCTCGGCGCCACCGTATCACTCGTCGGCTGGGTCGACTCCATCCGCGACCACGGCGGCATCCTCTTCATCGACCTTCGCGACCGGAAAGGCGTCACCCAGGTGAAGTTCGACCCTCAGGACCACCCGGAACTCGCGCAGCAGGCCGCCACGCTCAAGCCCGAGTCGGTCGTCGCCGTCAGCGGCAAGATTGTCGCCCGTCCCGAGGGCACGGTGAACAAGAACCTCCCGACCGGCGCCATCGAGGTCTCCGCCACCGCGCTCGTCATCCACAACATTTCCGAGACTCCTCCTTTCCCGCTGACCGACGCCGGCGGCGACAAGGTCAACGAGGATCTACGCCTCACCTACCGCTATCTCGATTTGCGCCGGCCGAAGATGCGCAAGAATCTCCACGTGCGCCACAAGGCCACCAAGGCGATCCGCGACTACTTCGACTCCCAGGAGTTCATCGAGGTCGAGACGCCCGCGCTCTTTAAGTCCACGCCCGAGGGAGCCCGCGAATACCTCGTGCCCTCGCGCATCCACGCCGGCCAGTTCTACGCGCTCTCGCAGTCGCCCCAGCAGTTCAAGCAGATCCTAATGGTCGCTGGCGTGGAGCGTTATTTCCAGATCGCCCGCTGCTTCCGCGACGAGGACCTCCGTGCCGACCGCCAGATGGAGTTCACCCAAGTGGACGTCGAGGCCTCCTTCATCGACCGCGAGGATGTCTACCGCATCTTCGAAGGCATGGTGAAGAAGGTCTGGAAAGAGGTGCTGGGCCAGGACCTCCCCACGCCCTTCCAGCGCATGCCCTTCCACGAGGCGATGAACCGCTTCGGCGTCGACAAGCCCGACCTCCGCTTCGGCTTCGAGCTGACCGACCTTTCCGAGACCTTCCGCAACTCCGCCTTCAAGGTCTTCCAAGCCACCGTGGCCGGAGGCGGCGTCATCAAGGCGATCAACGCCAAGGGCCTCGCCGACCTCACGCAGGGCGAGCTCAAGAACCTCGAGGATATCGCGAAGAGCCTCGGCGCCAAAGGCCTCGCCTTCATCAAGTGCGAGGGCGGCGAGTGGAAGTCGCCCATCGTGAAATTCTTCTCCGACGCCGAGAAGGCCGCGCTCACCGCGCAGCTCGGCATCGCCGACGGCGACGTGGTGTTCTTCGCCGCCGCGTCTTGGGAAAAGGCCTGCGCCATCCTGGGCCGCATCCGCCTCGAGGCCGCGCAACTCCTCGTGAAGCGCGGCAAGCTGGAGATTCGCCACGAAGACTGGCGTTTCCTCTGGGTCGTCGACTTCCCGCTCATGACCTATGACGAGGACGCTAAGCGCTACCTCGCCACGCACCATCCCTTCACCGCGCCCGTCGCGGAGGATCTGCACTTGCTCGAGACCGCGCCCGACAAGGTCCGCGGCCAGCACTACGACCTCGTGCTCAACGGCATGGAACTCGGCGGCGGCTCGATCCGCATTCATCAGCCCGCGGTGCAGGAAAAGGTCTTCAAGGACGTGCTCAAGATCCCCGGCGACGTGGTCGAGAGCCGCTTCGGCTACATGCTCAACGCCTTCAAGTATGGCGCGCCCCCGCACGGCGGCATCGCCTTCGGTCTTGATCGCATGTGCGCGCTGCTCTGCGGCACCACGAGCATCCGCGACGTGATCGCCTTCCCGAAGACCCAGAAGGGTCAGGACCTGATGGCCCAGTCGCCCACGCCGGTGACCGAGAAGCAGCTCAAGGAACTGCATATCGCGGTCGTCGCCCCCGAGGCGCCCGCCGCTAGCTAAGGCCGTCTCGCAATGGTTGTTCAGCGCCGCCCCTTCCCAGGGCGGCGCTTTTGTTTTCATGCAGGAGGACTGGCGCATGCGGCGGCCCTCGCGTCAGCCTATCGTCCCGGACAGGAAAATTGTCCTTGCCCGCGTCAAACGAGCAACCCATCCATGCACCCTCGCGCTTTTTGAAGCCGCGAGGATAAATCGGGGTGTAGCTTAGCCTGGTAGAGCGCTACGTTCGGGACGTAGAGGCCGAGAGTTCGAATCTCTCCACCCCGACCATTTTCCGGTCAAACTATCGCCTCGACGAGGTGCATTTGCGAAACTGACGGAATGCGGCGCTTGGTTTGAATCACCAGGCCGATGGTCCACTTTCCTGTCTGTTTTTTCGCTTCAGCGCCGGGCGGAGTGCAACGCGCTGGGGGGGACGCCGTGGACGGCCTTGAACGCGCGCGAAAAGTGAAACGGATCCTCCATGCCCACCCGCGCCGCCGCGTCTTGCACGCGACCACCGCGTTCCAGCAGATAAGCCGCCGCCAGGGCCATTTTTCGCCGCCTTAGATATTGGTGCGGGCTGACGCCGAGGAAGCGGCGGAACAAGCGGCACACGCTCGAGCCGTCCATGCGCGCCGCCGCCGCTATGTCTCCCAAACCTTGCCACTCCGCCGCGTGCTGATCGATCAAAGCCCGGCAGCGCTCGAAGTTCTCCCGCGCGCCTTCCGCGCCCGCGGCCAGACTCGCGGAGCGCGCCGGCTCTTCGCCGATCTTCAACAACAGCACCTCCGCCAGTCTCGCGCAGATCGCCGCGGCCGCCGCGCCGTGCCGGCGGCCCTCTCGAGTGATGTCTTCCGCCAGTTCGCGCAGTTCGCCCAGCGCCGCCACCTTGCGCGCGCGTCCGTGCAACAGCCCGGCCTGGTTCATCGCGCGCGCCACCCCCGGCCCGGCCAGGGCGAAGAAAAATTTCTCCAGCGGCGCGTCCGCCTCGGTGTCGATCTGGCAGGCGGTGCGCGGGCCGCTCGCGAAACAGACCCCCGCCTCCAGGCGGTGCTCGCTTCCGTCCAGAGTCACCCGGCCGCGTCCTCCCGTCACCAGCTCCAGCACCACGTAGGGGTAGCGCTCGCGCGCCACGCGATAGTCTGGCCGGCACAGCTCCCAGCCGCCCAGCGCCACCGTCACGCGCTCCCTCCATGGCCCGGCCAATTGCAGGAAAAAGGTCCGGCTCTCTGCGATTTGCGCGGCGAGCAGCCCGGTGTTTTCCCGGGCCGATACCTGGTCTAGATTATCCATGCCTTGGTCGCTATCCTCCATTTACGAATGTGTCGATTCTGCTAAAGTGGACGGGTCGATTATCGACAAACCCCCGCTTTCCGCGTCTGCGCGGCGCCCAGTCGTTTTCCCCGTTCCATTACCACCATGCCCGTCAAAAAACTCCCGAAAAAGTCCGTCTATCTTGTCGCCAACGGCGACCTTCGCCAGTCGGCGAACGAAAAGTGCTGGCCCGCCCAGGCCGCGATGGAAAAGCAGCTCGCCGAGGTCGTCGCCTCCTTCGGCTACAAGCTTGTCCGCGCCCACCCCTACAAGAAGGACGTGAAGCATGGATTCATCGGCTCCCAGAAGGAGGGCATGGAGGTCTTCGCCAACATCGATCCCTCCGCGCCCCTCATCGTCGCCGAGTGCGTCTGGCAGTATTCGCACCACCTCCTCCACGGCCTCATCTCCCACAAGGGACCGATCCTCAATGTCGCCAACTGGTCCGGCACCTGGCCCGGCCTCGTCGGCATGCTCAATCTCAACGGCTCCCTCACCTAGGCCGGCGTCAAATACTCCACCCTCTGGAGCGAGAATTTCGACGACGCCCTCTTCCTCGGCGGCCTCGAGACCTGGCTCAAGGGCGGCGTGGTCAAGCACAAGACCGCCCACGTCAAACCTCTCGCCAAGGCCACCATTCCGCCGAAGGCCCGCGCCACCGCCGCCAAGATCGCCGACGATCTGCGCGTGAAGAAGTCCATCATGGGCGTCTTCGACGAAGGCTGCATGGGCATGTATAACGCCATCATCCCCGACGAGCTCCTCTTCCCCACCGGCGTCTACAAGGAGCGCCTCTCCCAGTCCGCCCTCTACTACGCCGCCACCCAGGTCTCCGACGCCGAGGCCCAGGAGGTGTTCAACTGGTATAAGAAGAAGGGCCTCAAGTTCCACTTCGGCAAAGACGAGGCCACCGAGCTGACCGAGCGCCAGGTCCTCCTCCAGTGCAAGACCTACATCGCCGCCGTGCGCATCGCCGACGAGTTTGGCTGCGAGACCATCGGTATCCAGTATCAACAGGGCCTCAAGGACCTCCTGCCCGCCTCCGACCTCGTCGAGGGCACGCTTAACTCCACCGAGCGTCCTCCCGTGAAGCGCGCCGACGGCTCCGTCATCCGCGGCGGCGAGCCCATCCCGCACTTCAACGAAGTCGACGAGTGCGCCGGTCTCGACGGTCTCTTCACCGACCGCGTCCACAAGGCCCTCCAGCAGCCCCGCGCCAATACCCTCCACGACCTCCGTTGGGGTGATTGGGACAAGTCCGGCACCACCGACGAATACGTCTGGGTCTTCCTCATCTCCGGCAGCGCGCCCGCCGACCACCACATCAATGGTTGGGCCGGCTCCGACTCGCACCGCCAGCCCGGCATGTATTTCAAGCTCGGCGGCGGCACCCTCCGCGGCATCGCCAAGGTCGGCGAGATCGTCTGGAGTCGCGTCTTCGTCGAGAACGGCAAGCTCAAGATGGACCTCGGCCGCGCCAAGGTCATCAGCCTTCCGCAGGAGGAGACCGAGCGTCGCTGGAAGGAGACCACCTACCAGTGGCCGATCATGCACGCCGTCACCTATGGCGTGACCCGCGACCAGATGATGGCCCGCCACAAGAGCAACCACATCCAGGTCGCCTACGCCAACAGCGCCAAGGAGGCCGACCTCGCCCTCTACACCAAGGCCGCCCTCGCCGCCGAGCTCGGCATCGAGGTGGCCCTCTGCGGCACCAAGGCCGACGGCAAGGCGTTCTAAAGCCCGACTTAATCAACAACCGCGAAGGACGCGAAGAACCGCGAAGCAGACTCCGCCTAGGCGGTCATCTCTTCGCGCGACTTCGCGACCTTCGCGGTTTTTCATCCTAAATCTCTCAAGCCGAACCGCAGATAACGCAGATTTCGCAGATAAAAGTGCCGGCAGGAATCTTCTGCATCTGCGCTCTCTGCGTAATCTGCGGTTCTCCCTCCTCCGTCCCCCGTCATTCACGACATGTCCCTCGACGCCCTCCTCAATCTCTCCCACCAGCTCGGCCGCGAAGAGCGCCGCCTCGCCATCCTCGGCGAAGGCAACACCTCCATGCGCCACGACGCCGAGACCTTCACCGTGAAGGCCTCCGGCTCCAACCTCGCCACGCTCTCCGCCGCCGGCACCGCCACCTGCCGCTTCGACAAGCTCGTGCCGCTGCTCTCCGCCGCGAGCATGACCGACAAGGAGGTCGACGACGCCCTTTTCGCCGCGCGCGTCTCCCCTGATATGAAGAAGCCCTCGGTCGAGGCCATCTTTCATGCCTACCTGCTCACGCTGCCGGGCGTGAACTTTGTGGGGCACACGCACCCGATCACGGTGAACCAGCTCCTCTGTTCGAGGCACGCCCGCACTTTCGCCAAGTGCCGCCTCTTCCCGGACGAGATCGTGTGCTGCGGCGTCGAGAGCGTCTTCGTGCCCTACACCGATCCCGGCCTGAAGCTCTCGCAGGCGATCAAGACCGCCGTGGAGGACTACATTAAACGTCTCTCGCGCCCGCCGCGTGTCATTCTTTTGGAGAACCACGGCTTCATTGCGCTCGGCGCCACGCCCGAGTCCGTGCTCGCCGCGACTCTCATGGGCGCGAAGGCCGCGGAGATCTTCGCCGGCGCGGCCGCCGCCTCGGGTGGCGCCGAGCCGGTCTTCCTCTCGCCCGAGCAGGTCGAGCGCATCGCCGGTCGTCCGGACGAGCACTACCGCCAGAAGGCGCTGGGACTTTGATCGCGGGGGAGGGCCCTTGAAAAACGAGGCGGGCGAAGGACTCGCCCGCCTCCCCGACCGCCTCCCCGACCGCCGGCCCGAGACTTTGCTCCAGACCTCCGTGGGACGTTCAAGGTCTGCTCATCGATATCCGATCCGGGTCGCGGCTTGTATCCATCAGGGAACGTAGTTCGTTTTGCGACATGTCCAGTCGCAGCGTCTCGCCCTCCCGCTGCAGCTGGCTGGCTGGAATGGCGACCAAGTCGCCGTCGGTGTTCAGAGCGCGAGTCGCGCGAATGAAAATTCGCGCTTCCGCCGGACCGGCATGGGTTGGCCCGTCGCTGTCTTGGGCGGGGCTGAGATGGGGCAGCAGGGAGGTTAGGCCGATATCTCGGACTTTGCCCAGATCCTGTCCTTCCCGATCCACCACGCGCTTGCCGATCAGCGAACTCGCCGTGACTCGTCGCTCCAATTCGCGCTCCGGAATTCGCTGAACCTGGCCGGCCTGAAGGGAGGTGAGCGGCGCTTGCGACCGCGACTGCGTGTCGGGGGCGTATTCATGGGAGCCGTGCGTCTCCTGCATGCGACCTTCGGCGGATTCCCCGCCGGCCGTAGGTCGGGTTTTCTTGCTCGGCGGCCCGATTTCTCGGTCGGCGGAGCCGCCAAAGCGGTTGTCGGGCTGTGCCGCGGCGAGGGAGAGCGGCAGCAGGCAACCGAGGGCGATAAGCGAGGGTAGGGTGCGGATTTTCATGGCGTGTATTCTCGATTTTTCGCGGGCGAGAAGATCCTCCCGCGTTATTCGTCCCGTCCGGGCGACGCGCGACGTGGCTCGCCGCTTGCACGGGAGCGCGGACTGAGGCCGCGCCTCTTCGCCGATACTCTAGTTCACCTCACGGAATCGGGAAATGGGGCCGTGCGCCTAGCCGGGCAGGGAGCCCAGTCCCTCCGACTTCGCGGGGGGGCGGCATTTAGGCGCCAGGAGTTCCGCCCGTTCGCATCGTTGCCCTCCGCGGAGACCCTGAAAAACCAAAACCCCGAGACCATTGAAGGACTCGGGGTCGAAAGTGGCTGCCCGATAAGGACTCGAACCTTAACAAGCAGAGTCAGAATCTGCTGTGCTACCATTACACCATCGGGCAGTAAAAATTGAGTTCTCGATCGAAAAGGTAGACGGCGACACGTGACAGGCTGGAGCCGGCGACTGGATTCGAACCCGCAACCGCCTGTTTACAAAACAGGTGCTCTACCGTTGAGCTACACCGGCGCAAATGCCGTCCAAACTGATGATCGGGAAGGTCGTAAAGAACAAGCCCGCTTGGAAGGCGGGCCGGAAAGTGGTGGTTCCCCAGGGACTCGAACCCTGAACCAATTGATTAAGAGTCAACTGCTCTACCATTGAGCTAGGAAACCAAAAAACGGAGGGACGAAAGGGAAGGTTCGCGCACCCACTGTCAACGTCGTTTTCGGATAAAATCGCGGTGGTCGTGATCTTTCTTCGCGCCTCTTGCGATCCGGCGGCGTCGCCTCGACAGCGGCGGGGCCGACGGGCTTGGTGTGCGATCGCATGGAGATTCATTTTCTAGGCACCGGCACTTCCCATGGCGTTCCCATGCTCGTCTGCGATTGCGCCGTGTGCAAGTCGCCCGACCCAAGGGATAAGCGCACTCGCGCCTCCGTCCATGTCGTAATGAATGGATTGCGCATTCAGGTGGATGCCTCGCCCGAGTTTCGACTGCAGGCGCTGGGCGCTGGGCTGACCGTGATCGATCTGTTCATTCTCACTCACGGCCATGCCGACCATATCCTGGGCATGGACGATTTGCGGCGCTTTTGCGACGTGCGCGAGGATGGCCTCCTGCCGGTTTACTGCTCCGAGGAGGGGGAGGGCAGGGTGCGGGCGATTTTTCCTTATGCCACCGAACCGCGCGCGGGGGCGCGCGATGGCTATGCCCGCTTCGATTTGAGGCGCATGCCGGCCAAGCTGGAGCTTCCCCAAGGCACCATTGAGAGCGTGCCGCTGCCGCATGGCAGGGTGGAGACCCTTGGGCTGGTTTTTACCGAGCGGGGGAGCGGGGCCCGATTCGCCTACTACACCGACTGTAAAACCGTTCCCGAGGCCGCCTGCGAACTGGCGCGCGGCGCCGATTTGCTGGTGCTGGATGGATTGCGTCCCAATCCGCATCCGACCCATCTTTGCATTCCC
>JAIXVY010000391.1 GCA_027482505.1 Opitutaceae bacterium
AAGCCGTGCTGGGCGGCATCGGGCGGCCGCTGCTGATTGCCGCCGCGCATTGCCCGCCCTCGCTGGTGGCAACCATCGTCATCGCCTGGAAGGACAGCGCCGAGGCCGCGCGGGCCGTGGGCGCAGCCATGCCCTTCATCGCCAGCGCCAGGCGCGTCCTGGTGATCACCATCGGCGAGGGGGCAGCGGCAGACAGCCCTGCCGATGAGGCCAGCCGGGCCTCCTGTGATCGCTTGGTCGCAACACTGCGGTTGCACAACCCCGAGGTGAGCGCATTGCACGTGCCGGTGGGACAGGGCACGCCGGTCCAGGCGCTGCTGGCGGCCGCGGCCGAGGCGCGTGCGAGCCTTCTGGTGATGGGCGGCTATGGCCATGGCGAACTGCGCGAGATGGTGTTCGGTGGCTTCACGCGCAGCGTGCTGGGCGGGGCGGCCATGCCGGTGCTGATGATGCATTGAGCATCGCCGCGGCGCCGGCCGTGCCGCCTGCGGCAGCCCGCCCCGGGTGGCCCGCACGCCTTGCCGCGCATTGGCGCTGGCTGCTGCTGGCGATCCCGCTGCTGGCAATGGGCGCGATTTTCCTGCCCGGCCTGCTGCTGGGGCCGGTCATTGTTCCAGTGCCGGTCGCGCGCGGCACGCTGCTGCGCAGCGTCGTCGCCACGGGCCGCGTCACGACGCCCTATCGCGTGGCGATCGGCAGCCAGATGACCGGCACAGTGGCTGATATCCCGGTGCGGGAAGGGCAGCAGGTGGCACGCGGCCAGGTGCTGATCCGGCTGGAGGCGAGCGAATTGCAGGCCGCCCTCGCGCAGGCGCAAAGCAGCGTCATCCAGGCGGAGACGCAGCTTCGCCATCTCAATGACGTGACGCTCCCGGTCGCGATCCGCACGCTGGCGCAAGCGGAGGCCACGCTGCTCAACGCGCAGCGGCAATTCTCCCGTAGTGAACAATTGCAGGCGGGCGGCTTTGCCACCCGCGCCGCGCTGGATGAGTTGCGCGTGGCGCGCGATGTGGCCGAGGCCCAGATGGACGCCGCGCGCATCCAACTGGCCAGCAACCAGCCAGGCGGCACGGATGAGGTGCTGGCGCAATCCGTGCTGACACAGGCGCGGGCCAGCCGTCAGGCCGCGCAGTCGCGGCTGGAATACGCCACCATCGCAGCCCCAGTGGCCGGCACGCTGATTGCCCGCAACGTGGAGCGGGGTGACGTGGTGCAGGCCAATACGCCGCTGATGACGCTCTCGCCCGCCGCAGCACCGCAGCTTGTGGTGCAGATCGATGAGCGCAACCTGGGCCTGATCGCGCTTGGACAGGCGGCGCTCGCCTCCGCCGATGCCTATCCCCAGGCGCGGTTTGCCGCCCGCGTGGCCTATATCAACCCGTCGGTGGACCCGCAGCGCGCGGCCGTCGAGGTGAAGCTGGACGTGACCGAACCGCCGGCGACGCTGCGCGAGGACATGACCGTCTCGGTGGACATCACCGTGGCGGAGCGCGCTGACGTGCTGATCCTCCCCTTATCCGCCGTTCATGATCCCGCCGGGGAGGCCTGGGTGCTGCGCGTCGAGGGCGGGCATGCGCGCCGCGTGCCGGTGCGCCTTGGCCTGCGAGGCGCGCGTGCGGCGGAAATCCTGGCAGGGCTCTCCGAGGGCGAGCTGGTGCTGCCCGCCACCGCAGGCATCGCAGCAGGCGACCGGGTTCGGATGCCATGATCCGCTGGCTGCCTTTCGAGGGAATCGCCGCACTCCGCTTCATGCTCGAGGGCTGGATCCAGACGATCTTCATCCTGGTTGGCGTCTCGCTCGGCGTGGCGGTGACGGTGTTCGAATCCTCGGTGCTGTACGGCGTGCAGGCGAATTTCCTGCGCCGCGTGCTGACCAGCCAGGCGCATATCGTGCTGCTGCCGCCCGATGAGGTCGCGCGCCCGCTGCACGCAGGCCCGGGCATCGTCGAGGATGCGGCGCTGCAACGCCCCAACCAGCGGCTGCGCTCGATCGACCAGTGGCAGACCATCCGCGCGACGGTCGCCGACACGCCGGGCGTGCGCGTCATCGCCTCGGTCGCTTCCGGCGCCGCCTTGGCCGTGCGCGGCGACGCAACGGCGGCGATCTCCATCATCGGCGCCGGGCCGGCGGAGTATTTCAGCATCGTCCGCGTGCCCGACTACATCGTGGCCGGCGCGCTGCGGCTCACCAGCGACGACATCCTGATCGGCACCGACCTTGCCATCCTGCTGGGCGTGACGGTGGGCGACCGGCTGCTCGTCACTGCGCGGACGGACACGCCGCGCGCGCTCACCATCACCGCCATCTTCGATCTTGGCAGCAAGGGTGCCAATCTGCGCACCACCTTCGTCGCCTTCCGCACCGGGCAGAGCCTGCTGAACCTGGTGGGCGGCGTGACCAGCCTGGAGGTCGCGGTGGCCGACGCCTTCGCCGCCGAGACCATCGCACAGGACATCGCCACCCGCACTGGCGTGCGTGCCGATAGCTGGATCAGGACAAACGCCCAGTTCTTCACCGCCGTGCAGGCCCAGAACACCTCCAACATCGTGATCAGCGCCGCGGTGGCACTCTCGGTGGCGTTCGGCGTGGCGAGCGTGCTGGTGGTCTCGGTGGTGCAGCGCGGGCGCGAGATCGGCATCCTTCGCGCGATGGGTGCACGGCGCGGGCAGGTGCTGCTGGTCTTTCTGATCCAGGGTGGCGCGCTGGGCATCCTGGGCGCCGTGCTGGGCTCGCTGATGGGCGCGGGCCTGCTGCTGATCTGG
>JAIXVY010000449.1 GCA_027482505.1 Opitutaceae bacterium
CGCGGCGACGCGCGAGGGTCCAGAAAAAATTCACGGCGAAGACCACCCAGATCAGCGTGACCGCAATATTGATCGGCCAGATGAGCTCGGCGTATTCCTTGCCGCGCGAAAAGCCGAGCGGGAGCGTGATCGCGGCCGCCACGATGATCGCCTGCCAGCCCCAGAAGTGGAGCTGCGAGAGGAAATCGCTCGCGAGGCGGGCCTTCACCAGGCGCTGGGTGGAGTAGTAGACGCCGGCGAACATCATGTTGCCGACGAAGGCGAAGATGACGGCGTTGGTGTGCAGCGGACGCAGGCGCCCGAAAGTAAGCCAAGGCAGGTCGAAATTGGCGCGCCAGGCGTTGAGTTGGGTGGCGATAAAGACGCCTACCAGCATACCGACCGCGCCCCAAAGAATGGAGGCGAGGAGGAACTGGCGAACGACCTTGTCGTTGTAGTGGATGGTGACGGTGCGGGCGGACATGGAAGGGCGAAAGACGGATGCTGGATGGAGGGGGATCGTATTCAGTTCGGATAAACCGGATCAGGCCGCGGGGGAGCCGACGGCCTCGCGTTGGGCGTGGCGGTCCTTGCGGCGCTGGCAGGATGCGCAGCATTTGCCATCGGTGCGGCGGCTGGCGCAGGTGTTCTCGTCGACGCGCGCGTGGTCGTGCGCATGAACGGGAGCGGACGCGGCGGGCGCGAAATCGTCCTCAAGCGGCAGCAGCGAGTCCCGGTCCGCCCCGGCGCGGCGCGGACGCGAGAACTCGCGGACAAAAAGCGCGATGAAGGTGAGGGAAAGGACCAGGCTGATGGCGAGGGTGAGCGGTATGACGTCCATGGGGTGGAATGCGTGAATGATTACCCCGCACCTTAGCGAAAGGAGGGCGGGACCGCTCCGCGGGGCTTGGCGACGGGCACGCGTTTCTTGTCAAAGGGCAAAAAAAGCGGCCAAGGAGCGCGCAGCCTCGGACAAGGAAGGCGGCGCTGGGGACGGGCCTTTGGGATAGTCTGGGCGACAATGAATCCCGGCGACCCTCGGCCCCTCCTTGACCGCCATGCAGCCCGCGTGCTGACGCGCTGGAGGGAGCGGCTGCGCGCCCTGCCGCCGTCGAGCGCCCTCGCCCACCCCGACCTGCTCGGGCCCCTGATGGCGCCGGCCCTGGCGCGTGTTCGCCAAGAAGCGGCCCAACCGGCGCCGGACGCGGACGCGAACGAGCCGGTGAACTGCCGCTGCGGGCTCAACCCGCTGGTCGCCCTCTATCTTACCGGCGAGTGCGCCACGTTCGACGTGCTATGGGGGCAAGCCGATGCCCTGCCCCACCTCGCTCCGGGAGAACGCGAGCAACTTTGCCGCGCGCTGAGCCAAGCCTGGCGGAAGGTGGCGACCGACGAGGTCTCCCTCTTTTGCAGCCTGTGCCAACGCCGCACCGCCCTCGAGGCGGAGGAAAAAGCGCGGCACGCTTCTCGGGGGCATAGAGCCCTCGCGGAGGAGCGTCCGTGCCGCGGAGCGGAGGAGGCGATCAGCGCAGGGGCGCGAGGCGCTTATTCAGGCTCTCGCGATAAGCCTTTGGCGACTGCCCGGCGATCCGGCGAAACACGCGATTGAACTGCGAGAGCGATTGGAAGCCGGCCTCGAAGGCCGCCTCGCTCACGCGCTTGTGCGGATTGATGAGCAGGTTCTTCACCTTTTCCACCCGCACGCGGGCGAGGTAGTTGGTGAAGGTCATGCCGGTGGCCTTCTTGAAGGTCTTGCAGAAGTAGAAGGCGCTCATGTTGACCGCCTTGGCGACCTCGTCGAGCGAGAGGTCTTCGCCATGGCGCGTCGCGATGAGCGCGCGGGCGCGGGCGATGGGCGGCGCCTCGCCATGCTCGGACTGGATGGCTAGCTCCTCGCCTATGGTCGAGAGGTGCTGGGCGAAAATGGAGAGCAGGCGCAGGATGGACTCGTATTGGCGGCGGTCCAGCACCCGGCCCTGGAACCACGCCTCCTCCAACTTCTTCATGTCCACCTCGGTGCCGAAGGCCAGAATCTGCCGCGCGGTGGAGGCGAAGCGTTTCTTGTCGGGTTTTTCGAGAAACACCTGACCGGTCTGGAGGAAGGCGACCAGATCCTCGCCCACGCGGACCGGGACGGAGGAATCGCAGAGCCCGGCGAAACATTTCATCGTCTTGGGCTCGAGGCGGGCCTCCTCCTCGACCTTGCGCTGGAGCTGGAGACAGGCGGCGCAGCTCTGGTTGGTCTTCGCCATCAGCGCGCAAAACGGATTCTCGTTCGGGTCGCCGTGGTGGGGCAGGTCGAAAGCCTCGAGCGGACGCAGATTTATGGGCAGGCCGGTGGTGTCCCGGAAGGCCTGCTCGTAGTCCTTGAAAATTCGGCTACGCTTGAGGCGATCGACAAATTCGCGGCTGCGTTGGGCTGTATCGGGTGCTTCGGCGCTCATCGGACAAGGATACTGCGCATAAAATGCACCGGGACGCCATCGTCCCAAGAGAAAAAAATCACCCGTGAAAAAGGCATTCGACAAGCCGGCGGGCACGCCCCACTCCTTGGCCAGCCATGGCCTCGTCCTCCAACCACAACGACAACATCATCGCTCCCTCTGAGCAGAAGCACGTCACCCCCGTGACGATCGCCGTCGACCTCGTGCTCGTGGGCGTATTTTTCTTTTTTATGTTCGGCTGGGTAAAGTCCCACGTTCCCAGCACCGATCCCAAGTTCGTGACCTTTTTCGGCGGCCTCACCGCCCTTTGCGTCGCCGGCGTCTTTTGGATGGCCATTCAGATGTTCCGCGTAGTCGTGGCCGGGGAAAAGATCCTCAAGGCCGAGCGCGCCAAGCGCTGATCGGCGCCCAATCCTTCGACGGGCCGCGATCCACGGATCGCGGCTTTTTCGTTTCCCGCCTCCCTCCCCTGCCGCTTTCCTACCTGTCGTGAGCGAGACCGTCCCCAGCAATCCACCGACCGGCGCGCCCAAGGCGCGGCCCACCGCCGCGGCCGAGGATTACCTGGAGCGCATCGCCGCCCTGATAAAAACCAAGGGCTACGCGCGGGTCGTGGACATAGCGGCGGAGCTGAAAATCTCCCAGGCAAGCGTCACCACCATGGTTCAGCGTCTGGACGCGGACGGCTTGGTGAAATACGAAAAATATCGCGGCATGGTCCTCACCGACGCCGGCGAGGCGGTCGCCGCGCGCATCGCGCACCGCCACGAGCTGCTGACCCAGTTGCTACGCTTCTTCGACCTGCCCGAGGATGTCATTTTCCGCGATGTCGAGGGCATGGAGCATCATATCAGCGGAGAGACGCTGGATGCGCTGGAAAGACTGACGCGCCATCTGGAGGCCAATCCGGAGATCGTCGCTCAACTGCGGCGCTAAAGCCGCGAAGGCCTTCCCCGTCGAGTTCGGCGGCCGGATTAAAACCGCGGCCTTCGCTAAAAACCCGATTCTGGAAACCACGGGACTGGTCGGCTCCCAGACCTTGAGCCATCCGCCGGATGAGCCACGCGATATCCAGATGCCGTGGGCAGACCTCCGGTTTGCGCGCCGCGGGGGCAAAAACGCCTATGCCAGCTCAGTCCTTCTTGGCGGACCGGAACTCTCGGTGCCCGGACTTTTGCAGCGACTCCAGCTTGGCGACCAGCGCGACGGCCTCGTCGTTTTTTCCCGCCTCGAGCGCGGCCTTCAGTTTGTCGACCTCGGCGATGAACGCCTTCATTTTTTCCGCGTAGTCCGCGACGAACGCGGAACGCTCGGATTCGGGCAGCGTCGCGGCCTTGGCCGGAGCTAGGGCGGCCGACTGCTCGGAAGCCCTGCGCAGACGCGCCACCAAATCCAAGGAGGAGGCGTTTGCCGATGCGTCGGCGACTTGCCGGCGCAGTTTGCGGAAAGACGCGCGCATCTCGTCCATGCGCTCTCCTAGCTCGGTCGTATCGGAATCGTGCGCCGCCGAGGCCGGGGCCATCGGCTCCGCGCGCAGCGGATGCAGGGCAAAACAGGCGGAGGCGAGAGTCAGACCGGCGAGGAAACGCATGTTTACGGGTAAAGGGTAGACCGACGAAGGAAGTCGCATGGTTATGCCCGCGGGGCGCTTCCCGCAAGCCGGTTCCCCGGCCGCATCCTACTCGTAGCGCAAGGCCTCGATCGGATCGAGCTTGGCGGCCTGAATCGCCGGATAGACGCCCGCCAAAACACCGGCGGTGACGCTGAAGGCGAAGCCGACCACGAAAGCGGAGGGCGCCAGCAAGGGACCGTTGCCGGGAGGCAGCATGGCCGACAACGCCTGGATAAGGCCGACCGCCACGCCCACGCCCGCCAGTCCGCCGATGAGACTGAGCGTCACCGCCTCGGCGACGAACTGGCTGAAGATGTTGAAGGGCGTGGCGCCGACCGCCTTGCGGATGCCGATCTCCCGCACGCGCTCGTTGATCGACGCCAGCATGAGGTTCATGATGCCGATGCCGCTCACCAACAGGGAAACTCCCGCGATCGCGCTGCCGCCGATCACGAAACTGGCCTTGGTGCTGGCGAAGCTCGCGAGCTGCTCCTCGTTCGTCCTCACGTCGAAGTCGATGATGCCGCGGTGCGTCTGGGCCAGGACATTGGAGGCGGCGTCGAGCGTCTCGCGCAGGCGGGTGACGTCGGGCGCCTTGAAATTCAACCCGGTGAGACGGTCCGAACGCTGCACCTTCGCCGCCATCGTGGCGAGCGGCACGAACGCGATGTCGTTCTTCCAGTAGAGGGTGTTGAAGTCGCCCCAAAGGCGCTCGTAGGTCTTGAGCACGCCCACGACGCGGAAAGGCTGGCCGTTCATCTCGACGAATTCGCCGAGCGGGTTCTCTCCGGGCTTGAACAACGCTTTTTTCACCGAACCTCCGATGACGATCACGCTGGCGTGGTCGTTGAAATCGAGGTCGGAGAAAAATCTCCCGGACTCCAGCTCGTAGCGGTTTATCTCGAAAGCCGCGTTGGTCACGCCCTGCACCCGGCCGCCGCGTCTGCCGTCGTAGGATTTGCCGGCGCGGGTCAGCCGGGCCCGGACCGCGTCGATCTCGGGCGAGATGATCTCGAGGCCCGGCACCAGCTCGGCCAAAGCGCGGGCGTCGCGCGGCGTGAAACCGCGGGAAACGGCGGCGAGCGGCGCCTGCCGCTCGCTGGGCGAGCTCGGCGTGCCGGTGATTTTCTCCAGGCCGCCCTGCTCCTGCAGCGAGACTTCCCAGCCTTTGAAAAAACCCTCCATGAAGCCCGTGGTCAGCACCATCGAGGCGACGCCAAGCATGACGCAGCAGATGGTGAGCAACGAACGCAGCTTATGGCCCCAGATCTCGATCAGGCCGTTGATCACGCCGGAAAAAAGCCGCTTCACCGCGCGCCTCCTTCCTTCACGCGACCGTCGAGCACGTGGAGTTGCCGGCGGAAATGCCCGGCGATCTCGGGCGAATGCGTTACCACGACGATGGTGCGGCCGAGGCGGTTCAGTTCCTTGAACAAGTCGAGGATCGCGGCCGCGGTCTTGGTGTCGAGGTTGCCCGTGGGCTCGTCGGCGAGAAGGATGCGGGGCTCGTTGACGAGCGCGCGCGCGATGGCCACGCGCTGCCGCTGACCGCCGGACAACTCGCCGGGGCGGTGGTGGGCGCGATGCGTCATGTCGACGAGCGCCAAGGCCCGGGCGATGCGCGCGTCGGCGTCGGCCGGCGGCGAGCCGTGGTAGGAAAGCGGCAGGGCGACATTCGCGCGCACGGTCAGGCGCGGGAGCAGGTTGAACGCCTGGAAGACGAACCCGATTTTCTCGGCGCGGATCTGCGCGCGCTGGCGCTCGGTGATGACGGCGACCGGCCGGCCCTCGAAAAGAATTTCGCCCGAACTGGGCGAATCGAGAAAACCGAGCAGATGCATGAGCGTGGACTTGCCCGAGCCCGAGGGACCGAGGATCGCGACGGCCTCGCCCTCGTGGAGCGTGAAAGAGGCGTCGACGAGCGCGTCGACCACGGTGTCGCCCATCGGGTAGCGCTTGCCGACTCGGTCGAGGCGGAGAACTTCGGGAGCAGCCGCGGTCATCGGGAGGATCGCCCACGAAACACAGGAAAAAACACGAACGGAAAAACTCCTGAAGCGTCTGGGTTTCGTGTCATTTCGTGTGTTTCGTGGGCTAAATTCAGCGGTTATTTGTCCTGGCCGAATTTCACGCCCGCCGGACGTTCGGGGGAAATCTCGTCGGTCTCGGCCAGGCCGGACTTTATCTCGACATGGAAGTCGTCGCGCACGCCGATCTCGACCTTGGTTTTTTCCGGGGACGCCTTGGGATCGGGGACGCGCTTGAAGACGAACCACTCGCCGGTCTCGTGGTCGTTGAAGACGGCGTTGTGCTCGACCGAGAGCGCGTTTTTCACCGTCGCGGTCACGATGTGCACGCGGGCCGTCATTCCCGGGCGCACGCGCGGATGGGACTGCTCGATCGCGATCTGCAGCGGAAAATCGCGCGACGATGCATTCGCTCCTCCACCGCCGCCCACGCCCGATCCGGCGGACGAGCCGCCGGCGGACCTGCCCGCCGCGGGAGCGATGAAGGTGATTTTGCCCGACGCCTTCGCCTCGGGCACGGATTCGAACGTGATCTCCACCGGCATAGCGGGCTCGAGCGCCGCGACGTCGATCTCGTTGATCGCGGCCTCGACGCGCAGACGCGAAAGGTCGGCGAGCTCGAGAAGCGTGGCGCCCTCGCGCCCCGAATCGGCGCCGGTGACGATCATGCCCGGGCGCGCGGCGAGGCTGAGCACGCGGCCGGCGTAGGGGGCAGAGATGACGCCCTTGGAAAGCGAGGTCTCGAGCAAACGCACGCGCGCCTCCTGCGAGGAGGTCTCGTTCTGCGCCAGCCGGAAGGCGATCTCCGCCTCCTTGCGCTCCTTCTCGGTCACAAGCGCGCGCTCGGCCAGGGATTGCAGGCGCTTGAACTCGAGCTCGGCTCGCTCGGTGCGAAGGCGGGCGCCGGTGACGCCGAGACGGGCCTCGTCGAGCTGCACCTGAATGGTGCTCTGGTCGAGCTCCACCAGCGCCTGCCCGGCCGTGACCTCGTCGCCGGCCTGGACCAGCACGCGGGCGATGCGGCCGCTCACCTCGGAGCGAATTTCGGTGGAGAGCACGGGGGTGATCGTGCCGTTGATCACCACGGTCTGGCGCAGGTCGCGCAGCGCCGGTTTGAGATAGGTGTGGACGACCGGTTTGGCGTCCGCGTTTGTCCGCGCGCGGACCACCCAGGCGATGCAAAGCACGAGCAGTCCGAGGGCGGCGGCGATCCAGAGCAGGCGTTTCATGTAAGGGTGGTGGGGTGCGGGACCGCCGGGTCCGCAGAGGCTGAATCCAGGCGGCGGGCGCGGCGGCGGCGCCCCGCCCGATCATCAACCGGCGAGGTGGTAGCCGACCGCGTCAAGAAGCGCCTCCCAAGAGGCGTCGATGATGTTGTCGCTAACGCCCACCGTGCCCCAGACCCGCGTGCCGTGGCCGCTCTCGATCAGGACGCGGGTGCGGGCGTTGGCGCCGTTGCGGCCGTCGAGGATGCGAACCTTGTAGTCGCGCAGCTCCATGTCGCGGATGCGCGGATACGCCGGCTCGAGGGCGAGGCGCAGGGCCTTGTCGAGCGCGCCGACGGGACCGCTGCATTCCGCGACGGTATGGCGAGCCTCGCCGTTGACGGTGAGCTTGACGGTGGCCTCGGCGACGAGACGCCCGGCCGGGCCGCGCTCGACGATCACGCGATAGCTGTCGACCTCGAAAAAGCTCTTAGTCTTGCCCAGGGTGCGGGCGATGAGGAGGGCGAGCGAGGCGTCGGCCGCCTCGAATTCGTAGCCGCGGAACTCGAGGTCCTTTAGCTGCTCGATCAAGGCCTTCATCTCGGGCGCCTTCTCGTCGAGTTCGAAGCCGAGCTCCTTGGCCTTCATCGCGACCGAGCTGCGGCCGGCCATGTCGGAGACGAGCACGCGGGTGCGGTTGCCGACGAGCGAAGGGTCGATGTGCTCGTAGGAGGATTTCACCTTCTGCGCGGCGTTGGCGTGGAGGCCGCCCTTGTGGGCGAAGGCGGAGGCGCCGACGTAGGGCGCCTTGGTGTCCGGCTTGAGGTTGGCCAGCTCGTCGAAGGTGAGCGAAAGCTCGCGCAGTCCGGCGAGATTTTCCGCGCAGCGCGCGGTCTTGCCCATCTTGAGGAAGAGGCTGGGCAGGATGGTGAAGAGGTTGGCGTTGCCGGTGCGCTCGCCGTAGCCGTTGGCCGTGCCCTGCACGAGAGTGGCGCCGGCCGCGACGCCAGCGAGGGAGAGCGCGACACCGAGACCGGAGTCGTTATGAGTGTGAACGCCGACCTTCTCGGGGCCGAATTCGGCCACGACCTTGGCGACGATGGCCTTGAAGTCGTCGACGAGGGTGCCGCCGTTGGTGTCGCAAAGGGTGAGGTTGCTCGCGCCGCCCTTGATCGCGGCGCGAAGGGTCTGGAGCGCGTAATCGGGGTCGGCCTTGAAACCGTCGAAAAAGTGCTCGGCGTCGTAGACGACCTCGCGCCCCTGGGAGGTGACGTAGCGGATCGAGTCCTCGATCATGGCGAGGTTTTCCTCGAGCGTGGTGCGAAGGATCTCGGTGACGTGGAGCGTCCAGGTCTTGCCCACGAGCGTGAGCACGGGCGTCTCGGCCTCGAGCAGGGTCTTGAGCTGCGGATCCTCCTCCGCGCGGATGCCGGCGCGGCGCGTCGAGCCGAAGGCGGCGAGCTTGGCATGCTTGAACTTCAGTTTCTTGGCCTCGGCGAAGAAGGTGATGTCGCGCGGATTTGAGCCGGGAAACCCGCCCTCGATGTAGTCGACCCCGAAGGCGTCGAGCTTCTGCGCGATGAGGAGTTTGTCCGTCACGGAGAAGCTGATGCCCTCGCCCTGCGTGCCATCGCGAAGGGTGGTGTCGTAGATCTTAACGGCGGTGCTCATGGTGATGAAACGGGAGAAGGAAAGGAGAGGCGAAAGAGGGACGGTGAAGACGAAGCGGACGGGTTAAAACGAAAAACCCCGGGCGTTTTTGGCCCGGGGTCTTCGGAAAATCGGAGGCGGTTTACGTCGCGCGTTTACGCCAAGATTCCCGGCCCGGGCGGGCTGGTAATAATAATGGCGCCAATAATCGCGACGGTGGTCACGAGTCAGGCATAGCCCCTGCCCGAAACCCTTGTCGAGGGTGTTTTGCCGCCCAGGAGTCGGTGACGTGCTAGGACGGCGCGGGAAAGTCCTGATGACTGTAAACTCTGCTTTGTCTTCGAACGCCATTGCGGTGATGCAATCTGCAGGCGCGCGAATCGTATCGCGCGGTCAGAGTCCCCACCATGCACGCCCCCGCAGCCTCCTCCGATTCCTCGTCCTCGAACAACGTGACCCGCGACGAACGCGGCCGACGCATCTGGAGGGTGGGCACGCTCTCCTACACCGCCGCCGGCCTCACCGTCCTGTTTTGCTGGCTGCTCTGGGGCGACTTCGCCTGGAACATGAAAGAGCGCGCCATCCAGCCGATGTCGCAGATGCTCTTCAAGCAGTTCAAAGCGAGCGACCTCGTGCTCGGCCTTATGGTCACTTCGCTGCCGGCCGCGCTCGGCATGCTGATCGGCCCCATCGTGAGCGTTCGCTCCGACAATCACCGCGGACGCTGGGGGCGACGCATCCCCTACCTGCTCATCCCCACGCCCATCGCCGCCGCCGCCATGGTGGGCATGGGTTACACACCCGAGCTGGCCTCGGCCTTTGCCGCCGCCTTGGGCGACAAGGCGCCCGATATGATCACGTGCCGCCTGCTCGTGTTCAGCTGCCTCTGGGCGTTTTTCGAGATCTTCACCGTCATCGCCAACGCCGTGTTCGTCGGCCTCATCAACGACGTCGTGCCGCAGGCCGTCATCGGCCGCTTTTTCGCCCTGTTCCGCATCGTGAGCCTGGGCGCGGGCATCATTTTCAACACCTTCCTGATGGGCCACGCGGAGGAGAATTACAAAATCATCTTCCTCTGCCTCGGTCTTCTCTACGGCATCGGCTTCACCCTGATGTGCCTGATGGTGAAGGAAGGCGACTACCCGCCGCCTCCCCCGCGCCAGCAGGGCGCCTACGCGGCGCGCATATTCGAGCCGGTGAAGGCCTATTTCCGCGAATGCGCCGCGCATCGTTTTTATCTCTGGGTGTTTCTCGCCGCGATGATCGGCAACGCCGCCTTCCTGCCCATCAACTCCTTCGACGTCCCCTATATCAAGAGCATCGGCATGAGCCTCGAACGCTTCGGCGAACTGCGCTCCATCACCTACGCGATCTCGATCTGTCTCGCCTTCGTCATCGGTTGGTTCGCGGACAAATTCCACCCGATCCGCGTCGGTCTGGCCGCCCTGGCCGCCTACGCCGTCGTATCGCTCTGGGCCGGCCTTTTCGCCCATGACGTCGCCAGCTTTTCCTTCGCCTACGTGGCGCACGGCGTGATCTCCGGCATTTTCTTCACCGGCACCGCGTCGCTTTTCCCGCGCCTCTTCCCCCGCGCCAAATTCGCGCAGTTCGCCTCCGCGGCGGGCATCATTCTCGCGATGGGCTTCATCTGCGTGCCTCCCGTGGTCGGTCGCGTGCTCGATGTAACCCATCACGCCTACCACTACACCTTCGTCATCGGCGGCACCGTCGCCGCCGTGGGCTGCCTGGTTTTTGGCGTGCTCTACCGCCAGTTCAGCCGCCTGGGCGGAATGGTCGGCTACGTCCCTCCCGGCGAGGTCAAGTAAGGCCGCTTCGCGCTTTACCCGCTCCGGCGCGCTGGGCAGAACCCAGCGCACCGTGTCCGCACCCGCCCAAGCCACCACCCGCATCGCCCCGGCCGAGATCGGCCGCGCGTTGGAAAAACTCGCCGCCGAGATCGCCGCCCGCCATCCCGCCGATCCGGCCCGACGCCTCGTCGTCCTCGGCATCGCCAACGGCGGCGTCCACGTCGTGACGCGTCTCCAACTCCTCCTGCGAAAGCACTACCCGGAGAACGCCCGGCCGCGCACCGGCATCATCGATATTTCCTTCCACCGCGACGACATCGGCCGCCATCCGATCCCGAAGGAATTCACCCCGACCGTCATCCCCATCGATGTCACCGGCGCCACCGTGATCCTGGTCGACGACGTCCTCCAGTCCGGCCGCACCGTGAAGGCCGCCCTCGACGAGCTTTTCGACCACGGCCGCCCCGCCAAGGTCGAGCTCGCCGTCCTCGTCGACCGCGGCGGCCGCACCCTGCCGATCGCCGCCGACTACACCGGCCTGGTCGTCGCCGCCTCCACCGAGGAAAAGGTGACCGTCGTCCTCCACGCCGCCGACCCGCGCCACGACGCCATCACCGTGGCCAAGAAATAACCGTCGCCCCCGCTTTTCTCCATGTCCTGGAACCGTCGCCACCTCCTCACGCTCGAGGAACTCTCCCTCGCCGAGATCGAGCAGATCCACACCGTCGCCACCGCCTTCAAAAAGGTCCTCGGCCGCTCGGTGAAAAAAATCCCCGCCCTGCGCGGCAAGACCATCGTCAACCTCTTCCTCGAGCCCAGCACCCGCACTCGCATGGCTTTCGACATGGCCGCCAAGCGCCTGAGCGCCGATGTCATTTCCCTCGACGCCGCCAGCTCCTCGACCACCAAGGGCGAGACCCTCCGCGACACCGCCGAAAACATTGCCGCCCTCGGTGCCGACATGATCGTCATCCGCCACAGTTGCGCCGGCTCCCCGCTCTACCTCTCGAAAATCCTCAACATCCCCGTCATCAACGCCGGCGACGGCTCGCACGAGCACCCCACCCAGGGCCTCCTCGACACCTTCACCATGAAGGAACGCCTCGGCACCCTCCGTGGCCGCCGCGTCGTCATCCTTGGCGACATCCTTTTCAGCCGCGTCGCCCGCTCCAACATTCACGCCCTCGTCAAGTTCGGCGCCGATGTCACTCTCGTGGGTCCGTCCACTCTGGTGCCCCGCTCCCTCGAAACCCTGGGCGTCCGCGTCTCCCACGACTTGCGCTCCGCCCTCGCCGACGCCGAGGTTGTCATGCTCTTGCGGATACAGCACGAGCGCCAGACCGC
>JAIXVY010000359.1 GCA_027482505.1 Opitutaceae bacterium
CGCCCCTTGCCACGCTCGGGGGCGCGGAGGATGCCGCGCGCGCGTCGCGCCAGGCATGATGACGCCGTCCGCCATGGCCTCGCCGCAAGACGCAGACCCGCCTTCCTTCCGCCCCGGCGCGGACGCAGCCAGTCCGGCCGCGCGCGCCGATTACTCGGCGACCGGCCGCGGCCGGCGCGCGAATCGTCCGGCCGAAATTCCCGCCGCCGGCTGGTGGGACATCTTGCGCCGCACGTTTCAGCAGCTCGGCGAAGACAATCTCTCCATCGTCGCCGCCGGGATGGCGTTCTACGCCTTCACCGCGTTGGTGCCGGCGCTCGCCGCCGGCGTGGCCATCTACGCGCTAGTGAACGATCCGTCGACGGTGACGGGCCATGTCGAATCGCTCGCCCGAATCCTGCCTGAGCAAACCCGCCCCATCCTGCAGGAGCAACTGGCCAGGCTGACCGCCGACGACGTGAGCGCGGGCTGGGGCGCGGCGTTGGGCGTAAGCGTGGCGCTGTTCGGAGCGATGAAGGCGATGACGGCGCTCATAACCGGTCTCAATATCGCCTACGACGAAACCGAGCGGCGCGGCTTCTTTCGGCTGAACCTTGTCGCCTTCGCCCTTACCCTCGCGTCCATAGTCGGCGCCGTCGTTTTCATCGGCCTTATCGCGGTGCTGCCCTCGGTGTTGCGTCTGCTGGGCGGTGATTCGACCGCGCAGTTGATCATGAATCTGCTCCGCTGGCCCCTGCTCGCCGCATTGTTCGCCTTCGCGCTTTCGGCCCTCTTTCGCCACGCGGCCTGCCGCGCCAAACCGCGCTGGCGCTGGGTGAGCTGGGGGGCCGTCGCCGCGACCGCGCTGTGGCTGCTGGGCTCGGCCGCCTTCTCGTTCTACCTTTCCCGCTTTGGCGACTACGAGGGCACCTACGGCTCCCTTGGCGCGGTGGTCGCCTTCCTCATGTGGCTCTTTCTCACCTCCTACGTCGTGCTGCTCGGGGCCGAGCTGGACTCGGAAATGGAACGCCAGACGGTGCGCGACACGACGGACGCCCCGGAACGCCCCATGGGAAATCGCGGCGCGCACGCGGCCGACACGCTGGGCGCGAGCTTCCCCCGGCGAAAAAAAACGCCCGGCGGCTGAAGCCTGCGCGCCGCCAGGGGCGCCCGCGCCGCGCCGCGCTCGGCGGATTCCCCGGAGAACGCGCGCCGGCCGGCGGGGTCATTGGTCCATGGCTTTTCATTTCTGGCTTCTTCTCGCCAGCGGCTTGGTGCTCGCCATGGGGCTGCTGCATCCGTGGGTGAAGCGGGCCCCTTTCACGCCCGCGATGCTCTACCTGCTAGCGGGCGTGGCTCTGGGACCCTGGGGGTTCGATGTGGCGCGGATAAACCCGTTACAGAACCCGGACTGGCTGCACCACGCGGCGGAAGTGGCCGTCATCGTCTCCCTTTTCACGGTGGGGCTGAAGCTGCGCCTGAAACCTTTGGACGCCCGGCTCCGCCCCGCGCTGTGCCTGGCTTTTCTTTCCATGCTCATCACGGTCGGCCTGGTCGCCTCCGTGGCGGTCTTCTGGCTGGACTGGACCTGGGGCGCGGCCGTGCTTCTCGGCGCCATAGTCGCGCCCACGGACCCGGTTCTCGCCTCGGACGTGCAGCTGCAAAATCCCCACGACCGCGATCAGGTCCGTCTAACCCTCACCGCGGAGGCGGGGCTGAACGACGGCACCGCGTTCCCCTTTGTCCTGCTCGGACTGGCCCTGCTCCACGGGGAACCCCTGGGCGCCTGGGCCTGGCGTTGGTGGAGCCTCGACGTCGCTTGGGCGGTGTCGGCCGGGGTCGCGATCGGCTGGATTCTTGGATACGCGGTGGGACTGCTTTTGCTTCGCCTTACGTCCCGCGAGGAGCAGGCGCTGGCCTACGGCGAGTATCTGGTGCTGGGGGTGATCGGCGTCGCCTATGCGCTGGCGGTGCTGGCGCACGCCTACGGGTTCCTCAGCGTGTTCGCCGCCGGCATGGCCCTGCGCGCGGTGGAGCGCCGGGCCAGTCCCGACGAGCGAGTGCGGGTGAAGGCGTTTGTCGCGAGCGGATCTTTCGGCGGCATCGACCAGGCGCTCGCCGCCGATCCGCGCACCGCCCCGGGATATCTGGCCTCGGTGCTGCTCCACACCAACGAGCAGCTAGACCACTTGCTCGAGGTCACGCTCGTGCTGGTGGTCGGGCTGACGCTGGCCTCCGCGGGCATCGCCTGGGAAATGCTCTGGTTCGCCCCGCTCTTGTTTTTGTTCATCCGTCCCGTGGCGGTGATGCCGCTTTTGCTGCTGCGGCGGTTTTCCCGGTTCCAATTCGGCTCCGTCGCCTGGTTCGGCATTCGGGGCATTGGCTCCGTCTATTACCTCTTTTACGCGGTCGCCGAGGGCCTTCCCCCGGAGCTTGAGCAAAAGTTGGTCTCCATGACGCTCACCTTGGTCGCCGTATCCATCGTGATGCATGGCGTGTCCGTTTCCCCATGGCTCGCCTTCCAGCAAGGCAAGATAAGGGAAGCAGGCGGCTGAGGGTCGAATACCCGCCGCGGAAAGAAAAAAGGGCGAGCCGATGACGGCACGCCCCTTTGTCCTGCGAGAGCTTGGCCTAGCGATGGCGCTCGCCCGTGCCCGACTCGTGCTCGACCGCCACGTCCTCGCGGCGGACTTCCTCGCGCACGTTTTCGCGCTCGGTCTCGACCCGCTTGGACACGCGGATCTCCTCGCGCGGACGCACCGTCTTTTCGATCACGGCCTCCTCGCGGCGAAGCGGGATGAACACGTCGTCTTCCGTGAACAGCGCGCCGCCTTCGGACACGGTCTCGCCGCCCGAGGCGGGCGTGCGCTCGATCTGGATTTCCTCGCGCTGCAGCTCGACTGGCACGTTGACCGTCTCGGTGCGGACGATCTTGCGCAGACGAACGCCGCCCTGCCCCGCGTCGCGCTTGCCGACATGGACGGTTTCCTCGTTGAGCTGGATACGGGCCTCGTCTTGGGACGAAACGTCGGCCCGGGCCTCGGTTTCCTCCAACTCGATGTCATCTCCGGCGCCGCGCTCGCCCTCCAGGGGCTCGTGGGCGCGCATCGGCTGGTTCCAGTTCTGGCCGATGCCGTAGTGGGACGAAATGGTGAACTCGGTCTCCTCCGTGATGTCGTCCTGCGAATCGAAGCTCGGCGCGCTCTTGATCTCCTCCTTGGAGAAGGGGAGCCGCACGATTTTCTTATCCTCGTTCACCTCCGCGCGCTGCGCGGGCACCACGTGGGCTTTGCCGAAGCCGAGCCAACCGGTGCGGACGGCGACGTAGGCGGGCTGGCCGGTATGGTCCTCCCAGACGGCGTCGACGCTGCCGATCCTGTCGCCTTCATGGTCGGCCACCGTGTAATCGATGAAACGCCGGAGCTCGCCGGCCTCGGTCGGATTGAATTTTTCCGCGGCGGCCTTGCCCGCGAGACCGCCGACTACGGCGCCCGCCGCCGCGCCTATGCCGGTGCCAATGGGGCCGGCGACCGTGCCCGTGGCCGCTCCGGCGGCCGCGCCGCCGGCGACAGCGCCGACGCCCGTGCCGATGGGATGCGAGCGAGGCTCGCCCGTGATAGGATCGCGGTTCGCGTCCTGCTGATAGTCTTTCGCGCTCATGTCTTGTGTGGGTTTAGGGTTGTCGTGGATCTGCAATCCAAGAGGTGGCAGCATACCCCCGCCCGCGCCGCGCCCAAACCGGGCGCGCGCTCCCGCTTGCGATGGGGAGCCGCCCCACTCGGCCTGAGTCATTTTCGACCTGTCTCCGCGGTGCGCGCGCGCAGGCGCGCCGGCGGACGCGGCCCCCTCAACCGAGGATGGTCAGCACCATGCCGGCCACGATACCCAGCACGGCGGGCAGTTTCTGCCGTCCGTTTTTCTCCCCGAAAAGCCACAGGCCGCCCGCGAAGGCCACCAGCGTGCTGCCGCGCCGCAGGCTCGACACCAGCGACACCAGCGCCTCCGGTTCGCGCAACGCGTCAAAGTAGAGGAAGTCCGCCGCCAGCAGGGCAAACGAGACGCCCACGATGCTCCACCGCCAGTGGAACTCGTTGCGCGGCCACCAGCGCCGCCACCAGCCGACCGCGATGGGAAGAAACAGCACGGCCAGATAAATGGAAAACCAGCACTGCACCGTGGCCGCGTCGTAGCCGAGCGTGCCCAGCAGGTGCTTGTCGTAGAGCCCGCTCACCGTTCCCAGCAACGTGCCCGCGATGAGCCACCAGACCCAACGGTTGCGATGGAAATGAACGCCCTCCTTCGCCCCCGCCGCCGACAGGCCGATGAACGAGGCCAAGGTGATGCCCATGCCGATGAACTCCAACGACGAGGGTCGCTCGCCGAGCACGATCACCGCGCCGAGCAGGGTCCAGAGCGGCCCCGTCGCGCGAATGGGCGCGGCCAGCGAGACGGGCAGGTGCTTGACCGCGAAATAGCTGCACACCCAGGAACCGCCCACGATGGCGGACTTTGCCAGCAGATGCAGGTGCCCGGCCCATCCGAGATCCGCCACGCGCAGGGTCGCGGGCATGGCCGCGGGCGCCGCCGCGGCGAGCGCGAGCAGGGCCAGCCAGACCGCCGCGCTGCACACGTTCGACCAGAACAACACCGGCAGCACCGCGTTTCCATGCACCGCGTGTTTGGTGCAAAGTTGATAGACGCCGAGAAACAGCGCGGAAAGCAGGCTGGCCAGGACCCAGGACATGAAAACCGCCAGCCTGCCCCTTCGCCCCGCCCCCCGCCAAGCGCCAACACACGGCGTGACTTCCCGGCGCGAGCCGGTTTTGGATACGATCCGCGCAATGAAGTTCACCGTCAGCAAACGTTTCACGTTCGAGGCCGCCCACTCGCTCCCCCACCTGCCCGTCGGGCACCAGTGCCGCAACGTGCACGGCCATTCCTATGTGGTGGAGATCTTCTGCACCGGCCCGCTCGACGCGCGCGGCTTCGTGATGGATTTCGCCGAGCTCTCGGACGCGATGAAGCCCATCGTCGCCCGTCTGGACCACCAGAACCTCAACGATATCCTCCCGGTCCACACCACGGCGGAAAACCTCGGCGCGTGGATCATGGAGCAACTGCTGCCCACTTTGCCGCTGCTCACGCGCGTGGACGTGCACGAGACCGCCCGCACCTGCGCGCGGGTGGAGCGCTAGTCCGGCGCGCGAGCGCGCCGCCTGTCATCGGCGACGACGCGCTCCAGCAACACGCCGCAACCGTCCTCCAACAGGTCGAGCACCTGTTCGAAGCCGGTTTCACCACCGTAGTAGGGATCGGGCACTTCGGACGCCGCGGCGTGGGCGCGACAAAACTCGACAAAGCGAAACACCTTGGCCCTTTCGGCTTCGGACGAGGCGAGTTGGAGCACGCCGCGGCGATTGGCCTCGTCCATCACGACCACAAGATCGTGACGCGCGAAATCCTCGCGCGCGAACTGGCGGGCGCGACTTTGCAAGACATAGCCGCGCCGGGCGGCCGCCGCGCGCATGCGCGGATCGGGAAGCTCGCCGGCATGCAGTCCGATGGTGCCGGCGGAAGCGACGGCCACGCGACCAGCCGCGCCCCCGCGCTCGGCGAGCGCGCGCAACACGCCCTCGGCCGCCGGCGAGCGGCAGATGTTGCCCATGCAAACAAAGAGGACGCGGACGGGCTCCATTTCGAGGGTCGAAAAATCAGGCTTCCCCATGGCCGAAAAGCCGACGCCGACGCCGCGACGCCGTCCAGAGGGCGGCGAAGACTCCGCCCAGCACAGCGATATTGCCCGGCTCGGGGATCGCCGTCGGCACCAGCAGGAACCCCCTTGTCGCGCCCGTCGTCAAAGTCCCCTCACCGACGATGTAGCCGGTCTCGCTGATATCCCTAGCTATGGATAAACTGGCGAAATTGGTTCCGGAAAGATCCGCCAACAGACTAAGATCCAGCATCACCCCATCCTCGTGCAAAAACGCCCGGAGATAAGAGGGGCCAGCCGAGGTTCCCACCACCAAGCCGTCGTTGTTGATGTCAAACGCCGCGCTGAAAGGTCCGCCCAAGGTGCCCAGCGAGATCATAGTCTCACCATCATGCATAAAAGCTCGCTCTTGGCCGATGACGTCGTCGGCCAGCGACGCCATTCCGACCACGTGGCCTAGATCGTTCACTCCCCTCCCCGCGCTGTAATTACCGCCGAGAGTGCCGAGATCCCGCATCCCGAACGCTTCAGAATATAGAAAGGCGCGCGTAGCGCCCGAGACCGTCTCGCTCATGCCCGCAACCCACCCCGTGTTGCTCAAGGCAAAGGCTCGGGTCGCGATGCCGCCCAAGCCGCCAATATCACGAGCTACGCCGTCTCGATAATAAAACGACTGAATGGCCGGAAAGTTTCCCAGCGTGTCGCCAACGACGTGGCCCGCCTCATTGATACCGTTCGCCTGGGATGTTCCATTGGGGAAAAACCAAAGCGGCTGCACCAGCCGCGTCGCCTCATCCATCGCGTAAGCAAATTCAAACGTGCTAGGCGTGGCGGCGGTGGCCCCGACGATCCGTCCGGCGTTATTCACCGCGATCGCCGAGCTGCCGGGCAACAATCCTAGGCTGCGAACCCCGTCTTGGACGGTGTAGACAAAGGCGTTGAATTCCAAGTCTCGGCCCGTGTCCGCGATGCCCACCACCATGCCGTGGTCGTTCACGCCGATCGCGCGGCTGTTCGGTCCGCCAAAGGTTCCGATCTCGTAGGCGATATAGCGCGGCGGCGCCAAGTTGGCCAGACACGCGTTCCAGCCACTCGCCGCAGCGAACGCGAGCAGGGTCACCTTGAGCTTAAACCGCAGGCACATGCGCGAAGCATGTCCGCCCACACGCCAAAGAAAGGCAAAAGCTATTCCAGTTACTTTGCCGAAGCCAGAACAGGTCGGTCGGACCAATCATAGCTCATGATTCCCGCCTAGCCGCCGCCGACGACGCGACGCCGTCCAGAGGGCGGCGAAGACTCCGCCCAAAAACGCGATGTTGCCAGGCTCCGGAATCGCCGTCGGCACCAGCAGGAACCCACGCGTCTCGCCCGTCGTCAAAGTCCCCTCACCGACGATGTAGCCGGTCTCGCTGATATCTAGCGCGAAGGTCAGCCACGCAAAATCAGTGCCGGAAAAATCCGTCAGCAAATTTAAGTCCATCATCACTCCGCCCTCGTGCAAAAACGCTCGAACCCCCGAAGGCCCCGCCGCGCCGCCGACCACGAGGCCATCGTTGTTGATATCGAACGCGGCGCTAAAATCTCCGCCCAAGGTTCCCAGCGAGACCATCGTCTCGCCATCATGCACGAAGGCGCGATGTTCTCCGTTGGCGAGGGTTGATCGTCCCGCCACGTGCCCTTGGTCGTTTACGCCCCACCCTCCGCCAAAGGTGCCGCCTAAAGTGCCGAGATCCCGCATGCCTGCCGTTTCGGAATAAAGAAAAGCGCGCGTCTCACCCGAAACGGTATCGCTCATGCCGGTAACCCAACCCGTGTTGCTCAAGCCAAAGGCTCGGGTCGCGATGCCGCCCAACTCGCCGATATCGCGAAGCTCACCGTCGCGATAATACAAAGCTTGGACATTGTTCGGCGAGTCGAAGGAGTCGCCTGTGACATGCCCCGCCTCGTTGATTGCATACGCTTGAGATAGAGCGGCCGTCACAGGTCCGATCGGCTGCACCACCCGAGTCGCTTCGTCCATGACGTAGGCAAAACTCGAACCGCCAGGCGTGCCAGATGTGGAGCCCACGATTCGCCCGGCGTTATTCACGGCGATGGCCGTGCTGGATTCCAATAGTCCGAGGCCGCGCAACCCGTCTGGTATGGTGTAGACAAAGGCGTTAAATCCCAATTCTCGCTCCGTGTCCGCCATGCCCACCACCATGCCGTGGTCGTTCACGCCGACTGCGCGGCTGCCCGGTCCGCCAAAGGTGCCGATCTCGTAGGCGATGTAGCGCGGCGCGGCCAAGTCGGCCACGCACTCCTTCGCCGAGCCCGCCGCCCCGAGCACGAGCAGAATCACCTTGAGCTTAAACCGAAAACACATGCGCGGAACATGCCCTCCCACGCGCCAACGAAAGGCAAAAGCAATCAAGCAGGCGCAGACGCTTCTAAGCGTCAGGAGGCGCGCTCGCGCGACCGCTCCGCGTTCACGCCTCCGACTCCGTCCACTTGAAGAGCGTGGTGGAGGTCGGCGGGGCGACGAGCTTGAGGCTAAATTCAAAACCGTCCCACGGCACCGGATCGGCGGTCACGCCGCCACCGTTGCCGGCGCCGGAGCCGCCATAGTATTCGCTGTCGGTGTTGATGAGCTCGCGCCACCAGCCGGCGCGCGGCACGCCCACGCGGTGGCCTTCGCGCTTCACCGGGGTGTAGTTGCCGACCGCGAGAATGAAGGTGCGCTGCGCGGTGTCATGACGCAGGTAGCTGAGGATGGTGTTGTCGCCATCGGTGGAGTTGACCCAGCGGAAATTCCGGCCGTCTAGGTCGTTTTGCCCGAGCACGGCCTCGGTGCGGTAGAGGCGGTTGAGATCGCGAACGAGCAGGCGGATGCCCTCGTGGTCGAGGTATTGCAGCAGGTGCCAGTCGAGCTGGCCGGCGTAGGCCCACTCGCGCGACTGGCCGAACTCGGCGCCCATGAAGAGGAGCTTTTTCCCCGGCCAGGCCCACATGTGGCCGTAGAGGGAGCGAAGGTGCGCGGCGCGGTCGCGGATCTCGAGCGCGGGCATCTTCATCAGCATGGAGCCCTTGCCGTGCACGA
>JAIXVY010000126.1 GCA_027482505.1 Opitutaceae bacterium
CCCGCCCTCGGCATGGACCACGAGCCGGTCACGCTCCCGCCCCGGCCCGCTGATCACGACTCGAGACGCGCCATCCTCGTCCGCACCCAGGTCGCCGAACTGCTCACCCGCTACGGCAAGATCGACCTCATCTGGTTCGACGGCGGCCGCGGCGAGATTCCAAACGACGAGGTCCGCCGCCTTCAGCCGGGCATCGTCATCAACAAGCGCAACGGCGGCAAAGGCGACTACGGCGACAGCGAGGTCACTTTTCCCGCCAAACGCTTCCAGGGTTGGTTTGAAACCTGCGCCACTTGCTGGCCTTCGCGCAAATGGGCCTACACCGAGGAATACGGCTTCGACTCCGCCGGCCTCGCGCTCACCAAGCTCGTGCTTCTCCGCGCCTGGGGCGGCAACCTGCTCGCCAACCTCGGCCCCAAGGGCGACGGCTCCGTGCCCGCGCAGGCTCTCGCCTGTTGGTCGGAGATGGCCGAATGGATGAAGCACAGCAGCGAGTCCGTTATCGGCACCCGCGGCGGCGTTTGGCCGGAAGAAGCCAACGTCCCCATGACCACCCGCCTCGGCGCGGCCTATCTGCACTTCCTCCCCGCCCTGCCCGAACGCTACCCCGGCACCCCGGCGGACGAGAAAAAATTCGCCCTCACCCGGCAGATCATGCCCGCCTTACCCGCTCCCGTGGCCACCGCCGTGTGGAAAAACGCCCCGCGCCCCTTGCGCGTTTTTCACCTGCGCACCGGTCGCGACCTTCCGTTTACCCACGATGGCGCCGGCTTGTCAGTCACGCTCCCCGCCGAGCTCAGAAACCGGGACGCCGTCGAGGTGGTTAAGGTGGAGCTCTCGCCAGACGCCCGGTGAATGTTGCCGCCTCGTTGCCATCGCTAGGCCACGCGGGATGACAGCGCCACCCTTGCTCCCACCCGACCTGCACGCCTTGAAACACTTTTCGCCCCCGGAATCCCAACGAGTCGGTTGGGCCCACGGTTGAATCATCTGCACCCGCTCCCGACGCACCTCCATTTCTTTGCCCGCATCTTCGATGTCGCCACCTTATGTGAGTCGATTGGCCGAAGTCCCTTTTCCCATGAGCAACCATTCTTACCTCTGTCATCCGTTCGTCTTGTTTTCCCTCTCGCTGCTAGGCGCCCTTCCGCTTTCCGCCCAGGCGACCAAGGAGCAGATCGTCGACCTCTCCGCCGTCCCGCAGCTCTCCGCCACCCCCGCCGAAAACGAGGCCCGCCTCGCTTGGTTCAAGGACGCCAAGTTCGGCATGTTCATCCACTGGGGCCCCTGCACCGTCGGCGGCAAAGAAATCGGCTGGGGCCGCGCCGGCAATCGCCCGTGGGACAACAGCAAACACGGCCCGCGCACCGACGACCCCGAATACGACAACTACTACAAAGTCTTCAACCCGGTGAAATTCGACGCCGACGCCTGGGTGCGCATCGCGAAGGAGGCCGGGATGAAATACATGGTCCTCATCGCCAAGCACCACGACGGCTTCTCCCAATACGACTCCAAGCTCACCGACTACGATATCATGGCCTCCCCCTACGGCCGCGACATCGTGAAGCAGTTCACCGAGGCCTGCCAGCGCGCCGGCATGCGCGTTGGCATCTACTACTCCACCCGCGACTGGTATCACCCCGACTACCTCGTCGGCGACAACGCCAAATACGACGCCTTCTATCGCGGTCAGATCGACGAACTCCTCTCCAACTACGGCAAGATCGACGTCCTCTGGTTCGACCACGTCGGCGGCCGCGACTGGGGCAAATGGCGCCTAGATAAACTCTTCGCATCCATCTACCGCCTTCAGCCCGACATCCTCGTAAACAATCGCGCCGCCGCCTTCATCGGACCCAAGACGCCCGAGGACCGCGGTCCCGCCTCGCCCGAGATCCGCCGGATCACCTACGGAGACTTCAACACGCCCGAGCAGCAGATCGGCGCCATGAACCTCAAAAAATACTGGGAATCCTGCATGATCCTTTCCCAGACCCCGCGCCACGACGGCTGGTCCTGGCGGCCCGACGGCGTCACCCGCCCGCTCGAGGACTGCATCCAGATGCTGGTCAGCTCCGCCACCGGCGGCGGCAACCTGCTGCTCAACTTCGGCCCCGATCAGTTCGGCGAATTTCGCCCCGAGGAGGTCGCCATCGCGCGGGGCATGGGCGCGTGGCTGAAAAAATACGGCGACGCCATCTACGCCACCCGCGGCGGCCCCTTCACCAACGGCGGCTGGGGCGGATCCACCCATCGCGGCAACGAGGTCTACGTCTTCGCCCGCGACCTCGGCGCGGCCACCCTTCGCCTCTCCGCCCTGCCGCAGAAGATCGCCTCCGCCTCGCTCTTCCTCGACCGCAGACCCGTGCCCTTCCGCCAGTCCGAAACCGGCGTCGAGCTCGATCTGCCGGGCGAGCTTCGCGACACACCCTTCACGGTCGTCCGCCTCGTGCTCGATCAACCCGTGCCCGAGGGCCAGCTCGTCGGCGCCGTGCGCTCCCGCTTCGACGAGCCCGCCACCTACGGAAAACGCGTGCTCCAGGCCGCCTCCATCCGCCTAAGCTCGACCAACGCCTGGCGCAACAGCCCCGACGACCACCCCAAGCTGCTCACCGACGAGCCCGCCTCCCGCGCCTGGACGTTCCACACCGCCAACGAGCCCGCGCCCTACGTCGAGCTCGACCTAGGCACCGAGACCAGGCTCACCGCGCTCACCATCGTCAACGTCCCGCAGGAAACCCGCCCCGCCTCGCTCGTCGTTCTGCTCTCCTCCGACGGACGGTCGTGGAGCGAGATCCACCGCGGCCCGCTCGCCCGCGACTATGTTGACGTGCCTGTCACCACCTTCGCCAGCGGCGCCGAGGTTC
>JAIXVY010000313.1 GCA_027482505.1 Opitutaceae bacterium
ACCTGCCCGGCCGCGCCGAACCGGTGGTGTTGCCCGAACTTTTGACGCCCGGCACGGTCCTTGAGGTGTTCACCGCCTCTCCTTGAACCGTCCCCGCCTCCTCGCCGCCTTTCTTGGCGCATCCCTGCTCGGCAATCTCGCCCTGCTCGTCCGCTCCGGAGGCTCCGCCTCGTCCGCGGGCGGCCCGACGGACGCCCCGTCCTTCCCGTCCGCCGCACCCGCGGCGGTTCAAGCAGGCGCGACGCAGACGCCCTCCGCCAGAGAACTCGGCGCGGCCCTTTCCGCCGCCGATCCCGCGGCCTTCCGGGCCCTGCTGGAGGTGGCCGGCGTGGACGCCAAACTGCGAAGCGCCCTTCTGCAAACGCTGCTCCAGCACCGCTACGCCGACCGGTTCCGCGCGGTGTTTCCCGACTACGCGGAAGAGATGCGCGCCGAATGGTGGCGCAATCCGGACTATCGCGACTGGTCGTCGCCCGATCAGCTGGAGCGGCAGCGCGCGGCCCGCCGCCTGCAGGAGGAATTCGGAGCGGATCTGGAGCGCCTGACCGGCGAGGATCCGCGCGCCCTCGACCTCGAGGGCAATCCCTGGCTGGCCCGCCAATACGCAGGCATCCCCCGCGCCAAGGCCGAGGCGCTGCACCGCCTGCTCGGCGACTATCAGGAAATGGAGCACGAGATCCACACCGAGGCGGCCGGCTTCGAACTGCCCGCCGACCGGGAAAAACTCCGCCTGCTCCAGGCCGAGCGCGAACGCGACATCGCCGCGCTGCTCACGCCCGAGGAACGCGCGGCCTGGGATTTGCGCGCCTCGCCCACCGCCGACCGCGCCCGCGAACTCGCCACCCGATACAGCGCGGGCGAGGAGGAATATCGCCGGATCTACGCCCTGCAACGCGCCTTCGACGAGCGCTTCGACTCCGATTTCGCCTCCCGCGACGGACGCTCCGTGGACTGGGATCTGCACCGGGAGGCCCAGGCCGAGTTGGAGAAAGACATACGGCGGCTGATCGGCGAAGAACGCTATCTCGCCGCACGCCGCGATGGCGACTCCGACTTCATGCAGGCGCGCGCCGCCGCGCAACGGCTGGGCCTGCCCGCAGAGACGGCCGGACAAATCTTCGCTCTGCGCGACACCGTCGCGGAGACCTCCGCCCGCATCGCCGGCGACGCCAACCTGGCGCCCGCGCAAAAAAAAGCCGCCCTCGCCCGCCTCGCCGCCGACACGCGCGCGCAAGTGGAGCGCACCCTGGGCGCCGAAGGGGCGCGCGCTTATTTCGAGCGCGGCGCCATGTCGTGGCTGGACGAAGTGGGCCGCGGCTCGCGGCTCATCCTCGGCGAGAACGGCCCCGAAACACAGCCCGCGGAGTAGGCGCCGCGCCCACGCCTGCGCCTTGCGTTAAAGTTTCCCGCATGGCGACCGATGCGGGAACCATGCTCCGCACACGCCGCATCCTGTCGTCGACCGCAGCCCTCGCGCTGTCGTTGTTGTCCATGTCCTGGCGCGCCGAAGCCGCGCCCGCCCTTTTGGCCGAGGAGACCTTCGCCTACGCCGCAGGCTCCGTGGCCGGCGACAACGGCGGCTCCGGCTGGTCCGGCGCGTGGTTCAACCCCTACAGCCAGCAGGCTCTCCGGGTAAACGACTCAGGCCAACTCGCCTACTCGGGGCTCTCCACCATCGAGGCCGCGGGCCGCGTCCTCTCCCGGCGTCTCTCCGCGGCCACCGACTCCCGCGCCTACCTGCTCTTCGACGTGCGCTTCGGCACCCAGTCGGGAGGCGGCACGCCCACCCTGCGCTTCATCGATACCACCCTGACTTCGTCCTCCGTAACCGGAGGTTTCGGCAACAACGGCTACTCGGCCAACTACGCCCTCCTCGGCGCCGACCTCGCCGCCGGCGCGTCCTCGGGCGTTTCGCTCAACACCGCCGCCAACATCCTCGTCGAGATCAACTACGCCGAGAACCTCTCCCGGCTCTGGATCGGCGCGACCGCCTGGGACGTGAACGCGCTGCCCACCAGCGGCGCCCACGCCACCCTCGCCGCCGCACCCACCATCAACCGGCTTGATCTTTTTGTGCGCCAGTTGGCCTATTTCGACAACCTTCGCGTCTACACGGTGGCCGCCGTGCCGGAGCCCTCGACCGCCGCCGCCCTCGCCGGCCTGGGTGCGCTCGCCGTCGTCGCCGGTCGCCGCCGCACCCGCGCGCGACGTTGAGGGGCCCTTCGCGCGGCTTGCGCCGCCCGCCGCGCACGGTTCACTGCCCTGCATGATCAAAGGCCAGAAAGTCGTCTGCATAAACGACACCTTCCCCGCGCTCATCCGCGCCATCTATAAACAACTCCCGGTGAAGGGCACGACCTACACCATTCGCGAGGTGTTTCTCGGCCGCGAGAAAGTGGTCAAGGCGGGCGATTCCGCCACGGTCGGCCTGCTCCTCAACGAACTGGTCAACCCGCCCGACCCCTTCCACCAGGGCAAGCAGGAGCTGGGCTTCAGCTCCGAGCGCTTCGCCCCGCTCGAGGAAAAGACCGACGAATCCCAGGTTGGCGAGGAGGCCGGAGAGCTCGCCGGCGTGGGCCACGGCGACGACAAGCCGCACAGCGGCTACTGGCAGAACTAGAGCACGCCCGGACCCCCGGACGCGCGAAGAGGCGCGGGCCACGCGGCCCGCGCCTCTTCTTTTTTAGCGGGCGAAAGCCCGCCGCGCAGGCGCGACGGCGCCGCCTCGTCAGAAGAACTTCTTCGCCTTGGCGAACCAGCTGTCGCTCGTCGGGTGCTCGGCGTCGCCGCTCACCTTCGCGAACTCCTTGAGCAGTTTTTCCTGCTCGCCGGTGAGCTTGGTCGGCACCTCCACGTGCACGCGCACGAGCTGGTCGCCCTGGTGGCCGCGCTGGCGCAGCGAGGGCATGCCCTTGCCGCGCAGGCGGAAGGTAGTGCCGCTCTGCGTGCCGGACGGCACCTTCACCGTCGCCTTGCCGAAGAGCGTGGGCACCTCGAGCGTGCCGCCCAGGGTGGCGAGGGTGAACTTGATCGGAATCTCGCAGAAGAGGTCGTCGTCCTGGCGCTCGAAGAGCTCGTGCTGCTTCACGTTGAGCACGATGTAGAGATCGCCGTCCTGGCCGCCGGCGAGGCCGGCCTCGCCATTGCCCGAGGAGCGCAGGCGCGTGCCGGTGTCGACGCCCGGCGGGATGCGCACGTTGACCTTCGCGTTTTGCGCAGTGCGACCCTCGCCGCGGCACGCGGTGCAGGCCTTCTCGATCTTCTGGCCCGCGCCGCCGCAGGTCGGGCAGGTCTGGGCGAAGGTGATGATGCCGCCGCTGCGGCGGATCTGGCCCGCGCCGCGGCAGGTGGGGCACACGACCTTCTTCGAGCCGGGCTCGGCGCCCGAGCCCGAGCAGCGCTCGCAGGCGTGCAGGCGGCGGAAGGAGATCTCCTTTTCCACGCCCTTGGCCGCGTCCTCGAGGGTGATCTCCAGATCGTAGCGCAGATCGGAGCCGTCGCGGTCCGAACCGCCGCCCCCGCCGCCGAACATCTGGTCGAAAATGCCGCCTCCGCCGCCCCCGCCCTGCTGGCCGAAGACCTCGCGGAAAATATCGAACGGATCGTGGAAGCCCCCGCCTCCGCCGCCCATGCCGCCGGGGCCGCGCGGGCCTGCGCCGCCGCCCTGGGTGAAGGCCTGGTGGCCGTAGCGATCATAGGCCGCGCGCTTCTGCGGATCCTTCAGGACCTCGTAGGCCTCGGAGACTTTCTTGAACATCTCCTCGGCCTCCTTGTTGCCCGGGTTTTTGTCCGGGTGGTATTGCACGGCCTTCTTGCGGTAGGCCTTCTTCAAATCCTCTTCCGTGGCGCCCTTTTCGACGCCGAGCAGGGTGTAATAATCTTCGTTGGCGGCCATGTCGTCGGATGCGTTGCGAGCGGGACGGGTTGTTTAAAGGGGACGGCGGCGCGGACCTCAGACGACCACGCCGTTCGCGGGGTCGGCTGGCTTTTCGGGCTTGCCGGTCGAGACGACCACGCTGGCGGCGCGCACCAGGCGACCGTTGAGGGTGTAGCCGGTGCGCACGCAGGCGGCCACGTGATCGGCCGGCACCTCGGCGCTGGCCTGCTGGGAGATCGCCTCGTGCAGGTTGGGATCGAAGGGCTTGCCCACCGGGACGACCTCGGCGAGGCCATGGGAGGAGAGGGCGCCCTTGAGTTGCGAGGCGATCATCTCCACGCCGCCCGACAGGCTCTTGAGGTCGGCGTTGGCGGCCTTGGTCGCGTTCAACGCGTGGCCGAGGTTGTCGAGCACGGGGATGAGATCCTCGAGGATGCGCGTGGCGGCGCGATGGGCGGCGTCCTCGCGGTCGCGCACGGCGCGCTTGCGGTAGTTGTCGAGGTCGGCGACCGAGCGGAGGTAGCGCTCGTAGTTGTCCGCGGCCTCTTTTTTTGCGGCGGCGACGAGCTCCTCGGGGGAAGGACCGGCGGCCGGCGCGGCGGACGCGGCCCCGGCGGCGGCCCCGGTCGCGGCGGCGTCCGCGGCGGGCTCGGGAGTGACGGGAGTCGGGTTGGCGGAATCGGCTTGGCTCATGGGAAAAGAGGGTGACGAGAAAACAAGATAACCGGCTGCGCAAGCCCCGCGGTCCGACCCGGGGAAAAACACCTGCAATTTCCCGAAAGAGCCCCATAACCGCCCTCACATTCTCCACTTCATGCCCATGAAACGTCTCCCATCCTGGATCGCCTGCGCCGTCCTTTTCGCCCTGGCCCTGGCGCCCATGCGCGCCGCCGAAGCCTCCGCTCCCGCCGCGGACGACAAATCGCCCGTCGCCCCCTACGCCAAGGCCGTGGCCACCGTCACCGGCGTCGCCATCTCCCCGCTGCTCGGCACCGGCGCGCTCGGCGTCTATGAAGCCTGGCAGGCCGAGACGCCCGAGCAGAAGGCCGCCCTGCCCTGGTATGCGCAGGCCACCTTTTTCATTCCCGCGCTGCTGATCGTGGGCGTGTGCGCGGCCAAGGATTCGCTGGGCGCCGTCGTGCCCCCGGGCCTCAAAAAACCTCTCGATGTGCTGGAAACGATCGAGAACAAGGCCTCCGGCCTAGTCGCGGCGGGCGCCGTCGTGCCCTTCACCATGACCTCGCTCTCGAAGATGATCGTGGCCTCCGCGCCCGGCGCCCCCGCCGGCGACGCGCTCCTCCACACCGGCACGGCCACCGTGGCGGTCGGCGCCATCGACTGGTCTTGGCTCCTCAGCATCCTCACGGTGCCGCTCGGCATCGCCGTCTTCCTCGTGGTGTGGCTCGCCTCGCACGCCATCAACGCGCTCATCCTTCTCAGCCCCTGGGGCGCCATCGACGCCGTGCTGAAGAGCGCCCGCACCGGCCTGCTCGGCCTCATCACCATCACCGCGATGCTCAACCCCTGGATCAGCGCCGCCCTCTCCCTCGTCGTCATCCTCGTCGCCTACCTGGTCGCCGGCTGGGCCTTCCGCCTCACCGTCTTCGGCGCGATTTTCTCGTGGGATTTCCTCACCTTCCGCAAGGGTCGCTTCCAGGTCGCGGAAAAGGGCGAAAACCTCCTCTTCTCCAGCAACACCCTCACCAAGCAGGGCGTGCCCATGCGCACCTACGGCCGCCTCCGCCACGAGCCCGAGAACGGCAAGATCGTCTTCCGCTACCGCCCCTGGCTGGTCCTGCCCGAGCGCACCGCAGACGTGAAACTCTCCTCCGCCGCGGTCGGCAAGGGGCTCTTCATCAGCTCCATCCAGGACGGGGAAAACACCGCCTTTGTGCTCCCGCCGCGCTATCGCGGCCACGAGGACGCCGTCGTGCGCGCCTACGCCATCGAGGGTGGCGTGCGCGACGCCGGCCTGCTCAAGGCCTGGAGCGCGCTCAAGGAACTCTTCGGCGGCGGCTCCGCCCGCGCCCAGGTCGCCTGATCGCGACCGCTTTCTTGTTTCGCCGGACGGGCCCCGCGCCCGTCCGGTTTTTTTGCGCCTTGCGCGTCCGTCCCCCGGGACAGCCCGTATCCGTTTGGTCATGGCTCGCTCCTCCCTCATGCCCCGCTCTGCCGACGCCGCGCCGACGCCGCTCCCCGACCGCCACGCCTCGCTCCGCCGCCGGCTCCGCGTCGGGCTCGGCGCGTTTTTCCTGGCCGGCGGCCTCGCCCACTTCATCGCGCCGCACCTCTACGATCCCATGATGCCGGCGTGGCTGCCCGCCGCCTCGCACCGCCCCTTGATCTACGTCTCCGGCGCGGCCGAATTGGCCGGCGGCCTCGGCGTGTTGCTTGCCCGCTTTCGCCGCGCCGCCGCCTGGGGTTTGATCGCGCTGCTCGTCGCGATTTTCCCCGCCAATCTCCACGTCGCGCTCGATCCGGCCGCCGGCGCCGACTTCGGATTTTCCCAAACCGTGCTCTGGCTGGGCCTGCCCTTCCAAGCCGCCTTCATCGCGTGGGTCTGGTGGACCTGCCTCCTCCCCCGGCCCTCGGCCCCGAGCCACTAGTCAATCAATGATTGACTAGTGGCTCGACCGCGTGCGCCTGCCCTGCGTGCGCGTGCTGCCTCATATGCTTGCCCTGAGATTTTTGCGCCGCTCCCGCACATGTCGAACGAGCCCGCGTTCGACGTGTGCTCCCTGTGCCGACCCCGGGCGTTTGCTCAGGGCTCGCGCACGAGGTTGATGACCTCGCCGGGCGAAAGCGTGGCGGCGCGGCGCTCCACCTCCTCGCGATGCATCCCGAACAGCGTTTTACCCTGCGCGAGCAGCTTCGCGTAGGTGTCCTTTAGCACCGCCATCTCCATCCGTCGCCCACCGCCGTAGTAGCGGATCGCAAGCTGCCCGATGGCATAGGTCGCCGCGAAGGTGATCGCCGCGCCGGCGCCCGCGCCCACCGCCCCGCGCGCGAGCCCGCCGACCATGCCCTTGCCCAGCATGCCGCCCACCAGGCCGCCAAGCAGTTTGCGCGCGTAGCCCTCCACCGACTGCGCCGCCAGCCCGGCGCCCGCCGTGGCCATGAAGTCGCGGATATGACCGCGATCCAGCGAGTAGCCGTGCGCCTTGCCCACGGAGTAGACGAGTTTCATCTGCACCGGCACGATGGCCATGGTCGCGAGCGACTGGGGCAACAGCTCCAGCGCGCCAGCGAGGATCGCGTGCTTCAACACGCTCTTGTCCAGCGCCGCCGCATCCACCGGCACGAGACGCGGCGTCGCGCCCGCGCCTGGCGCGGAAGCCGGAGACGCCATCCCGGCGCCGGCCGCCGCCGCGCCAGCGCCCGGAATGGGCGGCGGAGGCGGCATGGCGGACGAAGCCGCCGCGGCCGGCACCGCGTCGGCGAGATTGCGCGCCTCGGCCTCCGCCCGACCCGCGGCCGCCGCCCCCTCGGGCGAATCAAGCCCCAGCGCCCCGCGCAGCCGCGCGAGAAAGGCCTGCTCCGCCGCCCCGGGCGGGCCGTCCGTGTCGCACACGCCCACCGCCATCTCGTAGGCCAGCAGACGCGCCTCGCGCGCCGCCAGCGCCGCCGCGGCCTGCTCCAGCGGATAACGTCCGCCAAGCACCTCCTGATAAACGGTCCACGGGTTGACCGCCTCGGCGGCGAAGCCCTCCGTCATGCGCTTGAGCGCGGCGCGCTCGGCGTCGGATTTCGCGCCGTCGGCCAGCGCGGCGTGCAGGAGGATGGCGAAGATGGCCTTTTGTTCGGCGGGCGTGAGCATGGCCGGCCAACATAGCCCGCCCCCGCCGCCCGCGCCATTACGCGAAGCCTCTAAAATTCAACCCGCCGCGCCCGCCGCCCCGGCCAGCAGACGCAGCGCCGCCCCGGCCGCGGCCGCCTGCATCGCCTCGCGCCCTAGCCCCGCGCCGTCCACCCGCGCCACGCGCGGCTCGGCCCCGCCCGACGCCACCGCCACCCAGGCGAAGGGCTCCGCCACCCCGCGCGCCGCATCCGGCTCTGCGTAGCCCGTCGTCGCCACCCCGAAATCCGCGCCAAAAAGCCGCGCCGCGCCGCGCGCCATCTCCGCCGCCACGCGCGCAGACACGGCGTTGACCTCCGCCGCGTGCGTCGCATCGACGCCGAGCAGCCGCGCCTTCGCCTCGATCGTGTAGCAAGTCGCCCCGCCCGCGAAATACGCCGAAGCCCCGCTGCGCCACCCCAGCTCCGTCTGCACGCGCCCCGCCGTAAGGCTCTCGGCCGCCGCGACCTTGCGGCCCGACGCGAGCAGACGCGCGTGCAGCGCACGGCTCTCTGCCTCCGTCCAGTCGCCGCTGTTTTCATCCGCGCCCATCTGCGTAATCCGCGGTTGAATCCTTCCTCAAAACTCCAGCTCCACGCCCACCGGGCAATGGTCGCTGCCCATCACATGCGGCTCGATCCACGCGCGACGCAGGTTTTTGCGCAGCGCGCCCGAGGCGAGGAAGTAGTCGATTCTCCAGCCCACGTTCCGCCCGCGCGCGCCGCCGCGGTAGCTCCACCACGAGTAGTGGGCCGGCCCCTTTTCGAACTCGCGAAACGTGTCCACGAAGCCGGCCTCGACGAACCGGGTGAAACCCGCGCGCTCCTCGGGGGTGAAGCCGGGATTCTGCACGTTGTCCTTCGGCCGGGCCAGATCGATCTCCTTGTGGGCCACGTTGAAGTCGCCGCAGACCACGACCGGCTTGGTCTTCTCCAACCCCTGCATGAACTTCAAAAACTCGCGGTCCCAGACCTGTCGGTAGGCGAGGCGGCGCAACCCGTCCTGGGCGTTGGGCGTGTAGACGTTGACCAGGAAAAACTTCTCGAACTCGGCGGTGAGCACGCGCCCCTCCCCGTCGTGCTCGGCCGCGCCCATGCCGAAGCGCACCGCCAGCGGGGAGCGACGGCTCAAGATGGCGGTGCCGCTGTAGCCCTTCTTCTCGGCGGCGTGGAAGGTCACCGAGCTGTATTCGGCAGGCCACGACACATGGGCGACGTCGCCCGGATGGCACTTGGTCTCCTGGAGGCAGATCGCGTCCGCCCCGCTCGCCGCCATCCACGGCACGAGGGTGCCCTTGTCGAGCCCCGCGCGGGCCCCGTTCACGTTCCAGGAAAGAAATTTCATGGCCATCGGGCCGCAATTCGGCCGGCGCGCGGCCCCGGGTCAAAGCCCAAACCGCCGGACCGGCCCGCGCCAACCCGCGCTTGCGCCCGGCCACACCTCCGGCGGACATTGGACGACTTTTCCACCATGTCCGCCCTCGTCCATCGTCCGCTCGGCCAGCGCATTCCCGACCGCCTCCACGCGGTCTCGTGCAGCCTGCCAACCATGCGCGATGTTATAGGCTACGAGGAGAAGGACCCGGCCGTCACCTCCCGGATGAGCAGCGGCTACCCGCGCTTTGTCGTGCACCCGCTCCTGCGCCAGGTCGCCGCTATCCTGCGCGGCGAACAACCCGCGCTGGCGAATCGCGAGCTTTGGCTCTGCGCCGGACCCGCCGTCGCCGCCGCCCTGCTCGCCCACCTCGGCGGCGAGGGCGAGATCGTCCCGCTCGACGCCTGGCTGACCGGCCTGGCCCTGCCCGCCGGCGCCGACGCCGATCTTTCGAACCGCGCCCGCCGCTACCTTCAGCACACCGGCGCCTTCGGCTCCTCCCGCGCCGCCGAGGACTGGCTCGCCGCGCACGGTCAACTCGCCGTCGCGCCGGAGCCCGGCTTCGCCGGCGACGCCGCGGACCAGGTGCGCCGCACCCTCGCCGCCGCGCTCGGCCACGGTCTTGGCGCGGCCGACGTGCATCTGGTGCCCAGCGGCATGGCCGCCACCTTCGCCGCCTTCGAGGCCGTCAACGCCGTCCAGGCCCCGCGCGGTCGCACCCGCTGGGTGCAGCTCGGCTGGCTCTACCTCGATACGATCGCCATCCTGCAAAAACTCACCGCGCGGCCGGCGGAGGACTACCTGCACCACGCCGACGTGTTCGATCTCGACGGACTCGCGCGCCTGCTCGACGCCCACGCCGGCCGCGTGGCGGGCGTCCTCGCCGAGGTGCCGACCAACCCGCTCATCCAGACGCCCGCGCTCGCCGCCCTCTCCGCGCTTTGCCGCGCGCGCGGCGTGGCCCTCGTGGTCGACCCCACCATCGCCTCGCCCTTCAACCTCGACGTGCTGCCCCACGCCGACGTGGTGGTGAACTCCCTCACCAAATACACCGCCTCCGAGGGCGACGTCATCCTCGGCGCCGCCGTCGTCTCACCGTCCTCTCCCCTCGCCACCGAGCTGCGCCCCGCCCTCGCCGTGTCAGCCGCTCTCGCCCCAGTCTATCCGCGCGACCTCGCCCGCCTGGCCGTCCAGATCGACGCCACGCCCGCGCTCATCGCGCGCATAAACGCTTCCACCCCGCGCGTGGCGGAGTTTTTGCGCGCCCACCCCAAGGTCGCCGAGGTGCACTGGAGCGGACACCCCGCATCCGCCGCCAACTACGCCGCGCTCGCGCGCACTCCCGGCTCGGCCGGCTCGATGATCAGTTTCGCGCTGAAGGACGGCGTGGCCCTCGCCTCTTTCTACGACCGCGTGCGCCTCGCGAAGGGACCTAGCTTCGGCCTGACCACCTCGCTGCTCTGCCCTTTCATGTATCTCGCGCACTACGACCTCGTGACCACCCCCGAGGGCCGCGAATACCTGACGCAACAAGGCATCCACCCGGAACTGCTTCGCCTCAGCGTCGGCACCGAACCGGCCGAGGAAATCATCGCCGCCCTCGCCGAGGCCTTGGAATGAGCATGCCATTGGGCATTTTACCCCATTAATGGATAATATGTTACCCACCTCAAAAGCCTATGGGTTGCATTAGAATCTTGTAATAAAAATGTAAGTGCCTACTCATAAGCCCTTTTCCAGCGCTTATGAAATTCGCACGCATTTGGGCTCCGGCCATGGCCGGAATGACGGTCTTTTTGTCTTCGCTTCGCGCCACCGACCCCATTCTCGACAATGCTTTTGTCACCGCGATCAGTCCGGGACTGACGCCCGATAGTTACACGCCTCCGCCGGCCGCGCCGAATTTTAGCTCCGGCACCGGTGCCGTGAACGCCATCGCCCTGCAGTCCGACGGCAAAATCGTCGTGGGCGGCAACATTTCCCGCTACAAGGCGCCGGCCCCCGGCTCCGCCCAGACTTCGCTCAGGCGACTTCTCCCCGACGGATCCCTCGACACCGCCTTCAGCGCCATCGCCGCCACCCTCGCCGATTCCCAAGGCCAGACCGAGGTGAACAAGATCCTCCGCGTCGCCGGCGACAAACTCTACGTCGGCGGTGTTTTCACGTCCTACAACGGCGAAGCCCGCTCCGGCCTCCTCCGACTCAACTCAGACGGCTCGCTCGACACCGCCTTCGCCTCGGCCGGCGTTTCCAACACCAACGCTTTCGGCATCCGCTACGTCCTCGCCCTTGCCGAGCAAACCGACGGGAAGCTCATCGTGGGCGGCGGCTTTAACCGCGCCAACAACACCTTCCGCCCCAACCTCGCCCGCTTCAACGCCGACGGCACGCTCGATCTCGGCTTCAATCCCTCCGCCGTCCTTGGCGATTCCTCCTTCGTCGGCGACGTCGCCATCCTCCCGGACGGCGACATCATCGTGGCCGGCGGCCGCAATCGCGCCGGCGGCGGCTCCACTCCGCTGCTTGTCCGCCTCAACCCCGACGGCTCTCTCGATTCGTCCCTCGCCCCCGCCTTCGCCGACGACTTCGGCGACATCGACGAACTCCTCGCCCTTCCCGACGGTCGCATCCTCGTCGGCGGCGACTTCTCCCTTCTCCCCACCGGCACCAGCTACTACTTCGCTTGCCTACGCGCCGACGGCTCCCTCGACACCGACTTCATGAACAAAGTCGGATCCGGCCCCAACGGCTGGGCCGGCGGCGAAATCGCCCGCCAGCCCGACGGCACGATCTTCGTGGGAGGCGTTTTCACCCTATGGGGCAATTCGCTCCGGGCCTCCGTCGCCCGCCTC
>JAIXVY010000529.1 GCA_027482505.1 Opitutaceae bacterium
GGCGCAGAACCTCTCCATCGCGGAAAACCTCACCCTATCCCGCCTCGAAGGCCTCGGCCCCTGGCGCTTCGTGCGCCCTTCGCGCCAGAACGCCGCCGCCGAGCCGTGGATCAAGAGCTTTCCCATCAAGTGCCAGGGCGGCGAACAGCCCGTCGAAGCTCTCTCCGGCGGCAACCAGCAGAAGGTCGCCATCGCCCGCCTGCTCCATCACGACTGCGACGTCCTCCTGCTCGACGAACCCACCCGCGGCATCGACGTGGGCTCGAAGGCGCAAATCTACGCCTGGATCGACAAGCTCGCGGTCGGCGATCCGGCCAATGGCCGCGCGCCCAAGGCCGTGCTCGTCGTCTCCAGCTACCTGCCCGAACTGCTCGGCATCTGCGACCGCATCGCCGTGATGACTCGCGGCGTGCTCGGCGAGGCCAAACCCGTGGCCGAATGGACCGAACACTCCCTCATGCTCGCCGCCACCGGCCAAGATCAACGCGCCTGAACTTCAATCGATTGATCGCGGATACAAAGCCGAGCCAAAGCATCATCGGCCCTCTTTTATCTGCGACCATCCGCGTAATCCGCGGTTAAAACTGTCTTCCCAAATGTCCAAGTCCGCCTCTCCGAAAAAATCCTCCCGCGTCGTCGCCATGCTCGGCCGCCTGGCCGCGCTCGCCGCCGTCTACGCCTTCTTCGCCATCCTCACGCCGGGGTCGAAGGGCTTCATGTCCGACGCCAACACGCAGCTCATGCTGCAGGACATCGCCGTCGTCGCCATGGCCGCCATCGGCATGACCATCGTCATCATCGCCGGCGGCATCGATCTCTCCGCCGGTTCCTCCATCGCGTTGTCGATGATCACCACCGCCTACGTGCTCAACCTCGGGCCCGACGGGCAGAAGCTCGTGGTCGCCCACCCGGTGCTGCTTCCTCTCGCCGCGGTGGCCGCCGCGATAGGCGTCTCCGTGTTGATCGGTTTCTTCAACGGCGCGCTCGTCACCTGGCTGCGCATCGTGCCCTTCATCATCACGCTCGGCTCCATGCAAATCGCCCGCGGCCTGGCCAAGCTGGTCGCCAACGAGCAGAACATCTACCCGCCCGTCGAGGTTCAGGATCTCTGGATCGCGCGCCTGCTTGATCCCTCGAAAAATCTCTACACCTGGCCCTTCCTGCCCGTGGCGGTCTGGCTCGTGATCGGCGCCGCCGTGCTCACCGCGCTTTTCCTGCGCTACACCCGCCTGGGCCGCCATATCTTCGCCATCGGCTCCAACGAGAAGACCGCCGTGCTCTGCGGCGTGCCGGTCGATCGCACCAAGATTCTGGTCTACATGATCGGCGGACTCTTCTCCGGCCTGGCCGGCGTGCTGTTCTTCGCCCGCCTTGGCTCCATCGGCCAACCCACCGAGGCCATCGGCTACGAGTTGTTCGTCATTGCCGCCGCCGTGATCGGCGGCGCCAGCCTCCTCGGCGGCCGCGGAACCATCCTCGGCACCATGATCGGCGCCCTCATTATCACCATCCTCCGCAACGGCGGTGTGAAGATGGGCTGGCCGCAATACACCCAGGAAATCGTCATGGGCGTGGTCATCGTCGTGGCCGTGGCCATCGACAACCTGCGCCAGCGCGGCCGCGCCTGAGCGACCCTCCTTTCGCCCGGCTCAATCCGCCGGGCGAAGCGGCAAAGCCTAGCTTCCCAGCCCTTCGGCAAGGATGCGGGCGACCACCGACTGCGCCGGTTCAGGCAGGGGTTTTTCCTTCTGCAGCAACTCCAGTCGCGCCCGGAACTCGCCGGGAATCTCCGGACGCACATGGCGCATGGCGCGCACGCCGTGGGCCAGGATGAGGCGGGCCGGCAGGCTTTCCGGCAGCTCCAGGCAGAGGCGCAGCATGCCATCGAGAATGTCGCGCTCGCCTTGCAGCGTGGCGGCGCCGCCCGGCAGACCGGCGGCGCGCACCCCGAGCAGTTGCTCCAGGCGCACGAAATAATGGGTTAGCCGCTCGGGCGGCGGCCCGGCGGGCTCGGCGCTCGCGGCGGCAGGCAGATCGGCATGCGCGGCCAATTGCTCGAAAAGGGCCCGCGCCACAGCGGGCAGGGCCAGGCCGGGATTCTCCGGCGAGCAAGGGATCTCCACCGTGGCGAGACGCGCGGCGTCGATGGTGCGGAGGAGACGCAACTCGATGGTCCACGGTTCGGCCTGACAGCGCAGATGCGTGACCACGAGGTAGTCGGCGGGACCATCACCATCATCGCGGCGGGCGTGGCGGGACGCGGTGGCGTCGTCCCAAGGCTGTCCACCGAGGATGAAGCCCGGCCGGGGCTTCGTCACCCAGGCGACCAGGGTTTGGGCGAAGGCTCCGGTGCGGAGCTCGGCCTGTTCCGCCAAGTAAAGCGGCAGGGCCCGGGCGAGCCGGGCCGCGGCGTCGGCGAGGCGCGCGCCGGCATCTCCCGCGCCGGGAGACGGCGGGGTGATCTCGGCGCTGCCGCCGAGGAAAGAGATCAGCGGAGCGGTGTCGGGCTTGGCCGGGAAGAGCTCGTTGGCCGGCGACTCGGGCGGCAGCCACACCGGGCCGGGCATGGCGAGCAAGGCCACCTCCAGCTTGGCCGAGGGCGCGGGATCGGCGATGGAGGCGCGGGTCTTGGCCAACTCCTGCTCCCAGGCGGAAAGCGTCTGACGCCAATCCGGGCGCTGCTGGGCATAAAGCCGATCAAGCAGACGACGGGCCGGGTCGAGCTGGCCCAAGTCATGGTAGGCTTTGAGCAGATTGCTGCCGACCACGAGACCGTGCTGCGCGATGTCGTAATAGGGCGCGGTGAGCTGGAGCAACTCGGGCAGATGGGCGTGGTTGCCCAGGTCCGCGCTCATCTGCTGCAGCAGATCGACCGGCACCGGACGGGGCGCGGCGGCGAGCGCCTCGTCGTAAAGCTTGATCGCGGCGGGCAATTCGCGCCGGGACAGGTGGTGGCGGGCCAGCGCGAGGCGGGCGCGCCAGGCGTCGGGCTGCTCGGCCACGCGCCGCAGCGCGTCAAACTCCGCCTCCGCTCCGCCCTGCTCGCGCTGGGCGGCAAGGTGCAAGGCGAGGCCGGCGTCGTGATTGGGATCAAGGGCCAGGGCCCGGTCCAGGGCGGCCTTGGCCGCGGGTTGGTCGCCGCGGTCCGCGTAGATCCGCGCCAAAGCGGACAGCACCGGCCCGGTCTCGCCGTGCTTGGCCACGAATTCGTCCAGGATGCCCTCGGCCTCGGCGTGGCGCTTCAGCTCGAGCAAGGTAGCCGCGTGCAACAGGTGGCCGCGCTCGCGGTTGGTGTCGATGGACGAGAGCCGGGCGGCGGCGCGCAAGACATCGGCCGCCATGCCGTCGCGAAGCGACTGGGCGATCACGGCCGCCAGCTCATCGGGCTTGTCGCGCACTTTTTCCAGATGGTCCTTCAGAACGGCCTCGCGCCACTGGTCCTTCGTCAGGAAAACCTCTCGGCCGTAGGCATCATGCACGCGAATAAGATTCTGCCCTTCGGGCGCCGCGGCCGGCGCGGGGGCTTCCGCCGCAGGGCCGGCCTCGGGTTCGGGCTGCGCGGGCGCAGGAACGGACGCGGGAGCCGGCGAGGGAGCCTTGGCGGACGGGGTTTTCTGGGAGCCAAACAGCTTGCGAAAGAAATTCACGGTGAACGGAGGGGGCTGAAACAGAGGCGAAAGCGGCGGATAAAAACGATGATGAAAGAGGGTTGTTTGCGACCGGACGAGCCGAGGCAACGGCGGTTTTTGTCCGCCGCCGCTTTCGCCCATGCTTGCCCGCGCCGCGCGCGGGCGCTTGTTTGAGGGGCGTGGAAATTCTTGTCGTGCTCGGCGTTGTGCTCCTGATCGCGGGATTCGCATGGGCCGGACACCGCGCCCGCATGGCGCGGCGGGCAGCCCTGGCCGCGACGGCCGCGAGCCTCGGCATGCGTTTTCGGCCGGAGGACAGACGCTGGTCGACCGGCGGTTTTTTCGCCCGCGAAACGGTGCTCGCGCCCTTTCCCCTCTTTGACCGCGGGCATTCCCGCTGCTCCTGCAACCACATCGAGGGCACGCTTCGCGCCTGGGAACACGACCTGTCGGTCACGCTCGCGGACTACAGTTACAAGATCACGAGCGGCTCGGGCAAAAATCGCAACACGACCACCTACTCCACCAGTTTTCTGCTTTTGCGCCTGCCCTTCGGCGGCCGGGTTCCGGGTTTGAAAGTGCGGCGGGAAAACTTCGGCGACCGGCTGGCCGCCATGGCGGGCTTCGAGGACATCGACTTCGAGTCGGCGGAGTTTTCGCGACGCTTCCATGTGAGCTCCCCCGACCGGCGCTTCGCCTACAACCTGATCGACCCGCGCATGATCGAGTTTCTCCTCGATACGCATCCGCCGGAGTTCGCCTTGAACGAGGGCTGGCTGCTGGTGACGCCCGCGGACGGGCTGCATCGCTGGGAACCGGAATCGTTTTCGGCCGCGTGCGAGTGGACGCGGGATTTTCTCGCGCGCTGGCCCGGTTTCGTGGTCAACGATCTCTCGGCTTCATGAATCTGTTTTTGCTCCTCACGCTTGTCGTATTCGTGTTCGGGGTCGCCTGGGCCGTGGCGATCTACAACCGCCTGGTCGGACTGCGCCAGCAGGTGCGCGAAAGCTGGGCCGACATCGACGTGCAGCTCAAGAGACGCCACGAACTCATCCCCAACCTTGTCGCGACGGTAAAAGGCTACGCGACGCACGAACGCGATACGCTGGAGAAACTAGGCGCCTTACGCGCTGAAGCGGTGCGGGGCAGAGCCTCGGGCGCGACGGCCTCGGCGGTCGAGGAGCCGCTGAGTCTGGCGCTCGGACGGGTTTTCGCCGTGGCCGAGGCCTACCCCGCGCTTAAAGCCGACGCCCAGTTCCTCGCGCTGCAAAAAGAGCTGGCCGAAACCGAGGACCGCATCGCGGCGGCGCGGCGTTTCTTCAACGCGAACGTGCGCGATTTCAACACGCTCTGCGAGCAGGTGCCGACTAACTTGATCGCGGGCGTGGGCGGCTTTCGGCCGGTCGGCTTTTTCGAGCTAAGTTCCGCCGCCGAACGCGTGGTGCCGCGAGTCGGCTGAGCAGGAAAAACAAAAAGCCCCGCCGTCCACGAGGGAGGCGGGGCGAATAAGCCGGGCGGCTCAGCGCTTGAACTGGCTGGCGATAAGCCCTGTGAGGGCGACGTGGAGATCCTCGTTTTCGAGCTTCTCCAGCACTTCCTCGAAAAAGGCGGCGACGAGCAGGCGGCGGGTCTCGACCGGATTGATGCCGCGGGCCCTGAGGTAGAACTCTTGCTCGGCGTCGATGCGTGCGCTGGTGCTGCCGTGGGAGCACTTCACGTCGTTGGCCTGGATCTCGAGGCCGGGGAGGCTGTGGGCCTCGGCGGTGTCGGAGAGCATCAGGTTGCGGTTCTTCTGGTAGGCGTCGGTCTTCTGCGCGTCGGGCTCCACGATGATGAGCCCCGAGAAGATGGTCTTCGCGGTGTCGAGGAGCGCGTTTTTGTAGAGGAGATTCGAGGTGGTGTGGGGCGCGACGTGAGTCTGGAGCGTGCGCTGGTCGAACTCCTGCGCGCCGGTCGCGACGGTGAGGGCGAGCATCTCGGAGTGCGCGCCGGGGCCGAGGAGGCGGCTGTTCGACTCATGACGGCACTGGCGACCGCCGAGGTGAAGGTTGAGCGAAAGCACGCGGGCGTCGCGCTCGGCGACGATGCTGTTGACCTGGAAGGCGAGCGTGTTGGCGCTCCAATGCTGGGCGCCGACATAGGTGAGCTGAGCGCCCTCGGCGGCGTGGAGATCGTTCACGCCCGCCGCGAGCTGGCGCTCGTTGGCGGCGCCGCCGGAGATGAAGAACTCGACCAGCGTGGCCTTGGCGCGAGGGCCAAGGACGACGATGGTGTGCGGAAAGGCCGCGACATTTTCGCCGGTCAGCGTGTGCTGGACCACGAAGGGCAGCGCGACCTCGACGTCCGCGGGCACGTAGAGCAGGGCGCCGGACGAGGTGAACGCGGTGTTGAGCGCGACGAATTTTTCCGAGCCGAGCGAGGCCGGGTGCTTTTGGAAATACTGCTTAACGATGTCTCCGTGGGTCTTCAGGGCCTCGTCGAGCGGGGCGAAGATAACGCCCTTGGCGGCGAGCTCGGCGGGCACGGTGCTGCGGCCGACGACCTGACGGTTGGAGAACACGATCTCCGCGGTCTGCGGGAAACGCGTGTGGTTGGGGATCTGCGTCGCCGGGTCCTCGGGAAGAGTGAAACCGGAGATATCGATCCCCTTGAGGTTGGAGAAACGCCAGGTCTCGTCGGTGCGCGAAGGCATCGGGAGGGCGTTGAACTGGTTGAAGGCCGCCTTCTTCGCCTCGAGCCACCAGGCGGGCAGGTAGGCGCGCTGGGAGAGGTGCTGGGCGAAACGGGCGGAGTCGAGGCCGATGACGGCGTCGCTGGAAAGTGCGGGAGCGGACATGCGAATGATGTGGAGTTGGGTTGGCGGGAGCCCTTCGGCGATCAGCCGACGGAGCCTTCCATCTCGAGGTCGATGAGGCGCTTGAGCTCGACCGAGTATTCCATGGGGAACTGGCGGACGAGGTCGTTGACGAAGCCGTTCACTGCGAGGCTCATCGCCTGCGCCTCGGTGAGGCCGCGCTGCTGCATGTAGAAGATCATGTCTTCCGAGACCTTCGAGACCGAGGCCTCGTGCTGCACCGCGTGGCTGTCGCCGCGGACGACGATGGCCGGGTAGGTGTCGGTGCGGCTGTTGGTGTTGATGAGGAGCGCGTCGCACTCGGTGTTGTTTTTGCAACCCTTGAGGTGCTTCGGGATGTGGACGACGCCGCGGTAGGTGGCGCGGCCCTGGCCGACGCTGATCGACTTGGAAACGATGAGCGAGGTGGTGTCGTCGGCGGCGTGGATCATCTTCGCGCCGGTGTCCTGGTGCTGGCCGTCGTTGGCGAGGGCGATGGAGACGACTTCGCCGCGGGCGCGCTTACCCTTCAGGACGACGCCCGGATACTTCATGGTGAGGCGGCTGCCGATGTTGCAGTCGATCCACTTCACCTCGGCGTCTTCCATCGCGATGGCGCGCTTGGTAACGAGGTTGAAGACGTTGGGCGCCCAGTTCTGAACGGTGATATACTGGATCTTCGCTCCCTTGAGGGCGACGAGCTCGACCACGGCGGAGTGCAGCGTGGAGGTGGAGAATTTAGGCGCGGTGCAGCCCTCCATGTAGGTGACCTCGGCTCCCTCGTCGGCGATGATGAGGGTGCGCTCGAACTGGCCGAAGTTTTCCGCGTTGATGCGGAAGTAGGCCTGGAGCGGCATGGCGACCTTCACGCCCTTCGGCACGTAGATGAAGGAGCCGCCGGAGAACACGGCGGAGTTGAGGGCCGAGAATTTGTTGTCGCCGGTGGGGATGACCTTGCCGAACCACTTGCGGAAGATCTCCGGGTGTTCGCGGAGCGCCTCGGTGGAGTTGCAGAAGATCACGCCCTGCTTGGCGACGATGTCCTTGACGTTTGAATACGCCGCTTCGCTGTCGAACTGGGCCTCGACGCCGGCGAGGAACTTTCGCTCCTGCTCGGGGATGCCGAGGCGCTCGAATGTGCGCTTGATGTCGTCCGGCACCTCATCCCAGGTGCGCTTGGGCTTTTGGCCCTGCGACAGGTAGTAGCGGATTTTGTCGAAATTGATGTTCTCGAGATCCTTCGTCGCCCAATGGGTGGGCATGGGCTTGTCGAGGAAGGTCTGGTAGGCCTTGAGCCGGAAATCGAGGATCCAGTCGGCCTCTTTCTTCACGCCGCTGATGTAGCGGATGACGCTCTCGTTAAGGCCGGAGCCGGCATCGAACTCGTATTTGACGTCGTAGGTGAAGTCGCCGACGGCCTGGTCGATGCCGGCGACGGGATTTTCGACGGCCGCGGCCTCATCGGCGGCGTCGGGGGCAGCGAGGATTTCAGAGGGAGGCTTCATAAAATAGATGGATAAGGGTGGAGACCTGAAACCTGAGTGGATGGCTCAGGACTCGGAGGTTTAGGCGGTGGCGGCGGCGAGTTCGGTTTTAACCCAGTCATAGCCCTTGGCCTCGAGTTCGAGGGCGAGGGACTTGTCGCCGGACTTCACGATGCGGCCGTCATACATAACGTGCACGAAGTCGGGGACGATGTAGTTCAGGAGGCGCTGGTAGTGCGTGATGAGAAGCACGCCGAGCTCGCCGCCCTTGAGGGTGTTGACGCCTTCGGCGACGATGCGCAGCGCGTCGATATCCAGGCCGGAGTCGGTCTCGTCCATGAGGGAGAACTTGGGCTCGAGCATGGCCATCTGGAGAATCTCGCAGCGCTTCTTTTCGCCGCCGGAGAAGCCCTCGTTGACCGAGCGGGAAGTGAACTTCCGATCGATCTTCAGCAAATCCATCTTGGAGTAGAGCCGCTTGTAGTAGGCGGTGGCGTCGAGCTCCTCGCCCTCGGCGAGACGCGCCTGGACGGCGGCGCGGAGGAAATTGGCGATGGAGACGCCGGGGATCTCGCTGGGATATTGGAAGGCGAGGAAGAGGCCGGCGCGGGCGCGCTCGTCGGGCTCCATCTCGAGGATCGACTTGCCGTCGAGAAGAACGTCACCGGAGGTGATGACGTAGTCGGGATGACCGGCGATGGCCTTGGACAAGGTGGACTTGCCGGTGCCGTTAGGCCCCATGATGGCGTGCACTTCGCCGGTTTTGATCGTCAGGTCCAGGCCCTTGACGATGGGCTTGTCGGGCGTGGCGGCGAGGGCGACGTAGAGGGAGCGGATTTCGAGGGAGGACATGAGTTGTGCGGGAATTGATGAAGTGTGGAAAAAAGAGGGATAAGGTTACCGGGCCTGCTCGTTGGCGGCCTCGGCCATGCGCCCATGGAACGTGATTTCGATCGATTTGGCGGCATAGCCGGCGGGCAAAAGCTCGCGGATGCGTTCCATGATTTCGGCCGGCACGTCGATGTCGTGGGTCGCTCCGCTCTGCTCATCGTGGAAATGGGCATGCGGATGAAGGTTAGGGCAGTAGCGGGTGGGCCCGCGCTCAAAGTTGACCTGTCGGACCAAGTCGCACTGCACCAGCGTCTCCAAGCAGTTGTAAACCGTGGCGAGCGAGATGGACGGCATTTCCACGCGAACCCGGGAATAAACCTCATCCGCGGTCGGATGGTCGCGCTTTCCCAGCAAAGCGCGGTAAATGACCTCGCGTTGCGGAGTATTGCGCAAGCCGCTGTGGGCCAGACGCTCCGCAAGCTTGGCGGGGTGATCGGAACTAGATGAACGCATACCGGAAAAGGGTGGGCTGCCCAAAAAGGGCAGCCGCAGAGAACTGGAATCATTCCAAGGCGCAAGTGGGAATTGGAATAATTCCAAATAAAGCGATCGCCGGCTAAATAAAAGCTTAAGTCATTAGACCTAAAAGGATAACGAAATAATAAATACCCGCCGTATGCTCAAAGAATTACAAATTAAATCAACTAGCCCTTGGCTTGCTCGAAACAAGACGTGACCACGGCCAGAAGCTCGGCAGGCGTGTAAGGTTTGGGCAAAAACCACCTTCGTTGGTCGTGGGCATGGTGCATCTGACGGGCCGAAGGCTCTTGCCCGCTGGTCATGACCACGGGCAGCAGGGGCTTGATACGGCGAAGCGCGCTTATGGTGGCCTCGCCGTCCATGACCGGCAGTATAAGGTCGGTTACGACCAAGGCGATTTCGTCTCGGTGCTGCGCGAGTATCGCCACCCCTTCCGGACCGTCGGCGGCGGCGAAGA
>JAIXVY010000442.1 GCA_027482505.1 Opitutaceae bacterium
AAGACGGCGCTCGCGCCGGCATGGCGGATGTAGTGAAGCGGCACAGGGTCGGCGGGGCCGAACCAGCGGAAGCACTCCTCGAGCAGCGGGCGACTACGGTAGTCCATGGCGGATGTTCGGACAAAAAAAGATCCGGCGACGCGGAAGCGACGCCGGATCACGGAAACTTAAATCAAACTCCCGAGAAGGCGCCGAAGCCGCCATCGACCACCAAGGTGGTGCCGGTGACGAACTTGGAGGCATCGGAGACCAGGTAGTGAATCGCGCCGTGGAGTTCGTCGGCCTGGCCAAAGCGGCCGAAGGGAGTCTGGCGGCAGATGGTCTGGCCGCGATCGGTGAGGGAACCGTCTTCGTTGGTAAGGAGACGGCGATTCTGCTCGCCGAGGAAAAAGCCGGGGACGAGGGCGTTGACGCGCACGCCGCCTTTGGTGCGGCGGCCCAAGTCGACCGCGAGCCAGCGGGTGAAGTTGTCCACCGCGGCCTTGGCGGCCGAGTAACCGATGACGCGCGTGACGGCGCGGGCGGACGACGCCGAGGAATAGTTGACCACGCTGGCGGAGCCGGAGGCGAGGAGCGCGGGGGTGAACACGAGCGTGGGGAGCACGGTGCCGTGGAGATTGAGGGCCACGACTTGCTCGAAGGCGGCGAAGTCGAGGTCGGCGAAGGTCTTGTCGGGCGTGATGGTCGCCCCGGGCTGGTTGCCGCCTGCGCCGTTGAGGAGGGCGTCGACCCGGCCCCATTTGGCGAGGATGGCGTCGCGGGCGCGCTCGAGCGCGGCGCGATCGGAGACGTCCGCGGCGAGCGCGAGCACCTCGGCGGAAGGCGCGGCGGCGCGGATCTTGGCGAGGGAGGCGTCGAGCTTGGCCTGGGTGCGACCGAGATAGACGACGCGCGCCCCTTGGGTGGCGAGATAATCGGCGGCGGAGCCGGTGAGTGCGCCGGTGGCGCCGGTGACGACGACGACCTTGCCGGCGACATTGAAGAGAGCGTTGGTGGACATGGGGCGGATGGTTTGAGCAGAAACGGTCCCGCGTGACGCGGTCAGGCGCGAGGGAGAACCGTCTGAGAATTATTTCCGGCCTGCCCGCTCAGGGTGGTCTTCACGGCGTGGATGACGTGCCGCTAACCAGGGCGGGAGGCGTGCTCCAGCGCGCCAGACTAATACCCTTAACCTCGAACGTGGTGGGAAGACCGGCGGGGCGAAAAAAGAAAACGAGCGCGGCCGGACGTTCTTTTTCCACCCGGAGGGGAGCTGCCAGCCGCCCGGCGAAGCCCGGGGTAAGGCTCTCCACCGGCCGCTGGTAGCGCGCCCAAGCGGAGCCGGGAGAAAGGCGGGGCTGGGTGGAATAGAGCGCTCCGGTGCGGGTGCGCAGGTAGGATTCCATGACGTCGCCCGCCTTGCCGGTCTGGTGTCGGAATTTCGGATCGGGCGCTTCGGGAAGCAGCGGTTCGCGCAGGTCGAGGCTGGCGGGCCAGATCCGGTAGTCGTAGCCAAACAGCAGGCCGTGCTCCCAAGGGGACCAGTCGTCGGGCAGGGGCAGTTCGGCCACGGCCGGGCTCATCCCGACGCCCGGAAACGAATCAACGTGGAAGCGCCAGCCCGAGGCGGTCTCCTCGACGCGCAGCCCCGGCGATGCCAGCCAGCGGCCCTGTTCCTGAAGCGTGGTTTCGTCGTCCGCCCGCGGACGGGCAAGCAACCAGGCGCGGTTGCCAACGGCGGCTTCGGCGGGGAAATCGAACGCCCGGCTCTCGCCCGGGGCATGTCCGTCCGGCATCGGGTAAACGCGGGCCGCCCAGCGGGAATCGGTCTGCGTTCCGCCGCTTCGCACCCGGGCGACGAGGCTGAGTTCGTTGGCGGCGAACACCTCCCCGCGCACGCCGAGACGCACCGGGATTTCGCGTCGTTCGCCGGGAGCGAGGTCCAGGCGAAGTTCCGTCTCGGCCGCGCGGGTTTCGTCGTCGGGCCTCATGCCCTCCGGCCAACGCAGGCGCACCTCCGCTGGTGTATTGCCAAAGTGATACAAAACCAGGGTGCCCGCGCCCGTGCGCCAATCGCGTCCGTCCGGCTTGTTTCCCGGCGGCCAGCCTGCGACGCGGCGCAGCCCGAGCAAGTAGCCGACGTAGGCCTTCACCGGCAGCGTGTCCTCTCCGCCCACGAAATCCATGATCACGGGCGAAGGCGGCTCGGCGTTCACGCGCCAATCTCCGACGAACCCCGGGCCGACCGAGCGTGGCGGAGAACGGAAATGGCCTGCCTGTTTCGCGCTGTCTGCCGTCGCCGGGGGCGCGGCGAGCTCCGCAAGCCAGGCGAGGGCGGGGGACGCCTCGGCGTCGCCGACGTGGAAGCCGATGCGCCGCATCCATGGCTCCGCGCGCGGCGCGCCGAAGTCCGCCGGGACGAATGTCAGGCCTCCGGCGCGAAACATCTCCGGACCGGACGGCGCGGGCGCGGTTGGCGCGGCGAAGCCGAAGTGCGCGGCGCGGCGCTCGTCCGCAGGCATGGCCAGACCGAATTCCTTGGCCGCGTTTTCCAAAAAGGGCGGAAGGTAAAACGTCATGGGTGCCGCGACGCCCAGTCGTTCGTTTTCCAGTTGGACGGCGCGGAAGTGGCGCCATTGGCGCGCGCGTCCCTCCACGGTCTGGGCGTCGTGGGCGTCGAGTCGCGGGTAACCCGACTCGGTGACGAAGACCGGCAAGGCGCGGCCGGGCGGCGCGGCCGGGCGGAGGCGGCGCGGTCCGCACTTGGTCGCGGACGGGACGGGCGCGGCGGAAGCCAGGCGCTCCCGGAGGCGGGCGTGCGCGTCGGCGTAGTCCATCCCGAAGCCGTGGTAGTGCAGATTCACCGCCTCGGTGTAGGGCACGACGCCGTTTGCGAAGAGCTGATCGGCGAAGGGGCCGGGCGGCAGGGCGAGGGCGGGCATGACCACGCGCGAGCGGCCCGCGGCCTCGGCGGGGCGGCCGGCGGATAGTCCGAGCGAGAAGGCCTTGTAGTAGGCGGCGAATACATCGGCGTTGTCGGCGAAGAAGCCGATGTCGGGCTCGTTCTCGAATTCCCACGCGTCGACGAGGTCGCCGTAGGTCTCGGCCAGGGCGCGGGCGCGGGCGTGCGCTTCGCGCAGATCGAGCGGGGCGCGGTTGCCCCGCTCGGCGCCGGGACGCGCGCCCGAGGGCCAGACCCGTTCCCAGCGGAGTTTGCAGATCACGCGATAGCCGTCCGCGCGCAGCCGCGCGAGCGAGGCGCGGGTCTCCTCGATCCGGGCCGCCGCCTGGGCGCGCTCCGCGCCCTCCAGTGCGGCGAGCGAAAACCGGGTGGGCGCGTTCGAGAAACCGCGAAGGCGCAACCAACCTCCCAGTGGAGCCGCGGCGGGCTCCGCGACGATGCCGGGCGCGATGGCGAGCTCGGCGGGAAAGGTGCTCGTGCGGAAGCCGGCGCGGTCCGGCGCGGAGCTTGCCGCGAAGGGCGCGCAGAGCAGGACGGCGAGGGCGAGGGGACGCACGAGCATCTTTCGGATATGGCGGAAACGAGGCGCGGGAGTCACGCCGCTTCGCGGCCGTCCGCGTCGGTGTTTGCCCGGCTCAACCGCGGCCGAGGACGGAGCGGAGCACGCGACCGAGGTCGCCCACCCGGTAGGGTTTGGTGAGGTAGCCCACGAAGCCCATTTCCAGGTAGCGTTTGATCATGTCGTCGTCGTCGTAGCCGCTGGTGACGATGGCGCGCACTTCGGGGTCCATCTCGCGCAGGCGCTTGAAGCACTCTTCGCCGCCCATGCCGCCGACCACGGTGAGGTCGAGGAGCACGGCGTCGTAGGGGCGGTTCACGTTCAGATAGCGCCGATAGAGCTGAAGCGCCTCCTCGCCGTCGCGGGCGATGTCGTGCGTGTAGTCGAGGCTCGCGATCATCGCGCCGGTGAGTTCGCAGATCTTCGGGTCGTCGTCCATGAACAGGACGCGACCGGTGCCGAAGCGGAGGGCGGGCGCGGCGCGGGTTTTTTCCTGGGGCTGCTTGGTCGAGACGGGAAGGAAGACGCTGAACAAGGTGCCGGCGCCGGGCGTGGAGCTGACGCCTATCCTGCCGCCGTGGCGGCGAACGATGGCGTCGACGGTCGCGAGGCCCAGCCCCGTGCCGGTCTTTTTGGTGGTGAAAAACGGCTCGAAGATGCGGGCGAGCACATCGGGCGGGATGCCGCTGCCGTTGTCCTGCACGTCCACGCGCAGGAAGCGTCCGGCGGGCAGGCCCTCGATCTCGCCCTCGCCGAGGTCGATGTTTTCGGCGGTGACGACGACGCGGCCGTCGGCCGGGACGGGCATGGCCTGTATGGCGTTGATGACGAGGTTTTGCACGACCTGCAGGATCTGGCCCTTGT
>JAIXVY010000350.1 GCA_027482505.1 Opitutaceae bacterium
CGCGCCGTAGCGGGAGGCGGGACAATGGAAATCCCCACTCCCTCATCAAGCTCTTTCTCATAAGATTTCAGGGGATTTCGTAAAATATTGTTCCAGCTAGCATTTGGTAGATAAATTACGTCAGCTTAGAAGGCCTCGCATAGTCCAACTTAGCGGCAAGATTCTCACCCAGACGGCGAAAGAACGGCGCCCCACGAGCCCTGGCTCCTGCCCAACACGCCAGTTCCACACTCTACCAAGCCAGCAACCTGCTTTCCCCAAACCAGCAAAACAAACGGCCCCTCATCCTAATTTAACCAGCTTCGTTTACCTCACAGCACCAACGGCCACCCCGTTCAACCCTGCCAGCAAGCAGCCAGAAGACGTTAGTTCATTTCTCGCCGTAAGAGACCATTCATGTAACTGGCATGCAGCTGCTAACTTTAAGGCAATCTGCCAGTTAAGCCGAAAATATCCTTTAGAGAATAGTTTAGAGCTAGCTGGGCAAAGCCATACCACATGCAGACGCGACAACCTGGCGCTGGGCTCAAAAGCCTTCACGGGTTTCGTTCTTTGGATTTACCAGAGATCCCGCTACTGTTCTTGCCCTTTCCTTTACTCGTTAATTCGGATGCCCACCAACCCCTCAATTTCGGAAAAGCTTCTCGTCCGCTTAGAATGGTCAGATCTCGATAAAAATTACTTAAAGAAATTGGTGGAGATGGCTCGTGATGAGGATCTTTCGGGAGCTGGCCTGGCCACCAAGCCGTCGCGCACGGGGGACTGCTCCACGGCAACCCTCAAGGCGGTGCCAAAGTCGGCACGCGCGCACATCGTGGCACGGGAGAATCTCGTGGTCTGCGGACTCCCGCTCCTGCCGATAATCCTATCGGCATACGGATCGGGCGTTGTAGTAAAAAACCAACTACAAGACGGGGCCAAAGCCAGGAGGAACACCCGTGTCGCCACCCTGGAGGGCGACGCGCGCGGCCTTTTGACCGCGGAGAGAGTCGTGCTGAATTTTCTTCAGAATCTCTCAGGCGTGGCAACCATGACCGCGCGCTATGTAGCCGCCTTGGGCCAGGGTCGCACACGGTTACTAGACACCCGCAAAACCACCCCCGGATACAGAACGCTGGAAAAGTATGCAGTGGGGCGAGGCGGCGCATGGAACCACCGCCTTGGACTGTTTGATCGGGTAATGCTGAAGGACAATCACCTTGCCCTGACGGGTGATCGCGGCGGCTTGGCAACGGCCGTCTCCAGGGCGAAAAAAAATTCGCCCGACGTTCCGGTCGAGGTCGAGGTGGATCACCTCAAACAGATAGCCCCAGTGATCAAGGCGGGCGCGGACGTAATTCTGCTGGATAATTTCACGCCTGAAAAAATCCGGAAAGCGCAAGAATTGATCCAAGGCAAGGCGCTGACCGAGGCGAGCGGCGGCATAACCTTGGACAACCTTGCCGATTACGCCGGTCTCGGGCTCGATTTTATCTCCACCGGAGCGCTTGTTCACCAGTCCACTTGGGTCGATATCGGCCTAGACTGGGAAACTTAATTCCTTCGCCACCAGCTTTCCGCCATGCGCTCCGTTCGTGACGAGCAGCTTATTTTGCAGGCCCTGCTCGACGCAGGCGACGACGGCCATGTGTCTGGCATGGCGCTCGCAAGGATGCTCGGAGTCAGCCGCGTCGCCGTTTGGCAGCATCTGAACAAGCTGCGGGAGCAGGGGTTCGATATCATCAGCCAGCACGCCCGCGGGTATAGCCTGGGGCGCGCCCCGTCGTTTTTGCATCCGAGCCTGATAGACGCCCACAGACGCGCCGCCGAAAACGCAGGACGTATTTATTTTTTTGATACGACGGGCAGCACCAATGACGAGGCCAGCCGCCTGCTCGCGGCCGGCGAGCAGGCCCCGCTGGTCGTCATGGCGCGAAGACAAAGCCAGGGCCGGGGGCGACTGGGTCGGGCCTGGCACAGCGCGGTGGACGGCAATCTCTACGCAAGCTTCGCATTTCGTCCCGAGGTGCCGCCGGCGCGCATGCAGACCTTCACGCTGTGGATGGGAGTGAATGTGTGCGCGCTCGTAGCCTCGTTCTGCAGGGTAACGCCGGGATTGAAATGGCCGAACGACCTGCTGTTCGACGGGCGCAAAGCCGGGGGCATGCTCACGGAAGCGCGGATGGACGCGGATCGCATCCATGACCTCGTGTTCGGATTGGGGCTGAATTTGCGACCACCCGCGGGCGGATGGCCGGACGAGCTCGCGATTCGGGCCACGTCGCTCGCGGAGCAATCAGCCCTGCCTTTGGATCCAAACAAGTTCGCCGCGGCGCTGGTGGGCCGGGTGATCGATGCTTACGACCGCTTTATCGATGGCAGCTTTCAAAACACCTTTGCCGATCTGTGGCACCGTTTTGACGTGCTAAAGGGGAGGCCGGTAACGCTGCTGCAAGGCGGCAGGGATCTGTCCGGCATCGCGATGGGAATCGATGACGAAGGCAGCCTTATCTTGCGCCAAGGCGACGGAAGAATGGATCGCTACCGCGCCGGTGAAGTCACGTTCTCCAAGAAGCGACCTTAGCGCGCTTCGCGGCAAAAAAGCGGAAACCAAGATACCCGGCGCGCAAGGTCAGTCCTGACAGCCCGGGCAGTGAATTCATTCCATCATCATAGCGGGGCTGTCGCCGGACATTTTATCCGAAGAGGTTTTGTCTTTGGTCCCCGAATCGGAACCCTTGGCCCCCGCTCCTCCGGTTTTTTCAGAAGCCTGGGCGGCGGCCTGTCTCTCGGCTTTTTCCCTGGCGGCGCGCTCCTTCATTTTTTCC
>JAIXVY010000435.1 GCA_027482505.1 Opitutaceae bacterium
CAAGCAGGACCAGGACGCCTTCGCCGCCGAGGCCGCCGGTCTCGAGGAGGCCCAGGCCGCGCTGGAAAAAGACCGCAAGAAGCTCGCCGCCGACCAGCAGGCCCTCTCCGTCCGCGACAAGCAGTTCGTCGCCCGCCAGGCCGATCTCGACGTCGCGCAACGCAAGCACGCCGACGCCGAGGCGGCCCACGCCGCCCAGGTCAAGACGCGCGAGGCCAAGCTCGCCGAACGCGAGGCCGCGGTCGCCAAGCTGGCCGCCCGCGAGGCGGAGCTCGGCGCCGCCGAGGCCGAGCTCGCCGCCCTGCGCACCCGCGTCGACGCCGACCGCAAAAAACTCAAGCAGGACCAGGACACCCTCGCCGCCGACATCGCCGGCCTCGAGGAGGCGCAGGCCGGGCACGAAGCCGCGCTCAAGGCCTTCGCAACGCGCGAAAAAGCCCTCCTCTCCCGCGATTCGCTGCTCTCCGCCCGCGAGGGCGCCCTCGCCGAGGCCGAGCAAAAACAGGCCGCGGCGATCGCCCAGCTCGACGCCCGCGCCCGCGTCCTCGACGAACGCGACCAGCGGCTCGACGCCCGGGTCGCGGCCGCGGGCGAGACGGAGAAGCAGTTGGCCGCCGAGAAGAAGGCGCTCGCCGCCGACCGCGCTCGCTTCGAGGCCGACGCCGCCGGCGTCGAGGAGGCCGCGCAAGACATCCTCGCCCGCGAAAAGAAGCTCAAGGCCGACGCCGACCGCCTGCTCGTCCAGCAGGCCGAGCTCGAGGCCGGTCTGGCCGAGCTGAAGGCCGACCGCGCCCAGCTCGCCAAGGAACGCGTCGCCGCCCAGAAGCTGCACGTCGAGCTCCTCGCAGAACGCGAGGCCCTGGAGGCCGAGACCACCCGCATTCTCGCCAAGGAAAAAGCTTTCGAGGAGCGCCGCAAAAAGCTGCTCGAACTCTGACCTCCGTCCCCGCCTTTCCCCCGCCGTTTACCCGTCCTCGCTCCGCTTCACCAAACCCCTCCGCTTCGTTTTCAGATCATGGCAACTCCCCTCGCACCCCTCGCCTTCGCCGAACTAGCCCCCCATTCGCTGCACGTCGCGGTTCTCGCCGGCCGCAAGGTCCAAGCCGTCCGCGCCTTCGGTCTGGACGCCAAGGCCGACGTCGCCGCCTTTGTCGCCGAGCATAAGATCGCCGGAGTGGTGCGCGCCTCGCTCCTGGGCGGGAAAAACTTCCTGCACATCTCGGCCGAGTCCGAGGCCGGCGCGGTTCGCCAGCCCTCCGCCCTGCAAGCCCACGCCGGCCGCTTGCCCCACGGTTTTGACGGCGCCCCGGTCGCCGTCGTTTGCGACGTGTCCTCCGGCCTGGCCCTCGACCCCAGCCGCGCCGCCCCCTGGCTGCTCGCCGCGGTCGATTCCGGCGCCTTCGCCGCCGCCCGCGAGACGCTCGGCGCCCTCGGTCTCGCGCCCGCCGATTTCACCCTGGCCGCCCCGAACCATCTGGGCGTCGTCGCCTCCTCCCTCGAAGGCGACGAGGTCGCCTTGGTGGTCCTGCCCGGCGAGGACGAGGCCGCGCTCGCCTGGGTCTCCGCCGAGGGTGTGCAGGCCATCGCCGCCGCGCCGCTCGGCTACGGACGGGTGTTCGAGGCCGTCCAGCAGGGGCTGGGCCTCAAGTTCCGCGCCGCCGCCGGCAAACTGTTTTACAACGACAACTACGACTTCGCGGACGCCGCCCCGAAGATCGCCGGGCTGCTCGCCGAGGCCTTGAAGCCGGCTCTGGCCGAGGCGCCCGCCTCCACCCTGCACATCGCCGGCCTCACCCCGGGACAGGCCTGGCTTGTCCAAGGAATCGCCTCGGCGCTCGGCCTGAAGGCTTGGTCGCCCTCCGCCTCCGCCCTGGCCGCCCGCCTGGGTCTTGAAGTCGGCCCGGCCCCGGTCTTCTCCGGCGCGGGTCTGCTTTCGCTCGCCGCCTCCGGCTCCGCCGACGCCGCCTGGGTGCAGCCCACCTTGGAAACCTTGATCGCCCGCCCGCCCGCCCGCCCCAAGACCGCCGCGCCTTTCGCCAAGGTGAGCGCTCCGGCGGCCGCGCCCGCCGAGGCCCCCGCAGCGGCAAAGCAGGTCGCCCCCGCGCCCGCCAAACCCGCGCCCGCGCCGGTCGCGGCCAAGCCCGCCGCCCCCGCGCCCGCCGCCAAGCCGGTCGCGAAGCCCGCGGCCAAGCCCGCCCCGCGCCCCGCGCCCGAGCCGGTCATGGCGGTCGAGGTCGAGGAAACCGCCGCGCCCGTCGCCGCCGAGGCTCCCGTCCGCCGCGGCAACAAAGGCCCCATCTTCATCGCCGGCGTGCTCGTGGCCGTCGGTTGCGTCGCCGGTCTGGCCATGACCATGCGCGGTCAAAAGAGCCGCCCCGCCGTGCCGGCGGAAAACGCGCCCGCCGCCCCCGCCCAGACCGCGCCCGCCGCGCCGACTCCGACTCCTTCTCCTGCGCCGGCCCCGGTCGCGGCCGCGCCCGCCCCGGTCGTCGCGCCCACGCCCGCCCCCGCTCCGGTCGCGCCCGCCGAGCCCGCTTCCTCCGACAGCTTTGCGAGCAACCCCCGCAAGTTCGGCAATGATCGCTATCGCCTCGAAGTGACCGAGAAGGGCTTCATCCAGGCCCTCGCCACCTCGCGCGACGAGGTGCTGGTCGAGTCCGCCGCGGGCGTCAGCCTGCAGGGCAGCTACGTGGGGACCGACGGCCGCCGCAAGTGGTTCAACGTCGGCGGCGTGGACGACGCCGGCTACCAGGCCACGGTCAAGAAGAGCGTGCGCGACGGCGCCACCGTCTTCGACGTCAAGGTCGCTCATCCGCGCTTCGAGCTTGTCCAAAGCTTCGTCTGCCTGCCCGAGAGCGTGAAGGTGAGCGCCCGCTTCACCCCCCTCAACCTGCGCGATCCGCGCGGCGTCATCGCCGCCGTCCACTCCGTGCGCCTCTCGCCCGTGGCGCTCAATCCCTCGCTGCGCATGCGCCCGGCGACCGACGGCTTCGTGTATTCGATGAAGGCCGGCTCCCTGCGCGTGGGCTTCGACAACTCCGCGTGGGCCCGCGACGGCGCCGAGGGCAAGCAGACCATCGTGGCCGGCGAAAACGGCGTCGCGTTCCACTTCACCGAGACGACCGACGCCGCCCGCAACCAGCTCGATTTCACGATTTCCGTGCCCTGAGCCGGTCCCGGCGCGCCCGCGCCGGTTTCCGCAAAAGACCCGCGACGCCCCGGCGCCGCGGGTTTTTGCTTTTACTCGCCGCCGTCGCCCGGCCTCGCTTGGCGCGAATCCCCTCCCATGCCCGCCGAGCCCATCGTCTTTTTCAATCGTCGCACCGGTCAGCTCGAAACCGAGCGCATCTACGGGGAGGCCTGGCTGCGCTGGATCTACGGGAATCCGCTGGGCCGTCTCAGTCTGGCCGCCGTCGTGCGCCGCGCCTGGTTCTCCGCCTGGTATGGCTGGCGCATGAACCGCCCCGTCAGCGCCAACCGCGTGCTGCCCTTCGTGGTGGACTACGACCTCGACGCCGAGGAGTTCACCCGCCCGGCCACGGCCTACCGCACCTTCAACGAGTTTTTCTACCGCACCCTGCGGCCCGGCGCCCGCCCCATCGCGCCCGGCGCCGAGGTCGCGGTGCTGCCGGCCGACGGCCGCCATCTGGCCTATCAGGACGTCGACGCTGCCGACGGTTTCTACATCAAGGGCAAAAAGTTCACCCTCGCCGCCCTCCTCGGTTCCGACGAGCTGGCGCGAGAATTCGCGGGCGGCTCCATGCTCATCTCCCGCCTGTGCCCGGTGGACTACCACCGCTTTCACTTTCCCGTCGCCGGCACGCCCGGCGAGGCGCGCCTGATCAACGGCTGGCTCTACTCCGTGAGCCCGCTCGCCCTGCGCTTGAATCCCGGCTACCTGGTCGAGAACAAGCGCATGGTGACCTTGATCGACAGCGAGCGCTTCGGCCGCGTGGCCCAGCTCGAGGTCGGCGCCACCATGGTGGGCGCGATCCTGCAAAGCTACGTGCCCGGCCGCGCGGTCGCCAAGGGCGACGAGAAGGGCATGTTCGCCTTTGGCGGTTCGTGCGTGATCACGCTCTTCGCCCGCGGACGCATCGTTTTTGACCGCGATCTGGTCGAGCACTCCGCGCAGCAACGCGAGGTCTACGCCCGCATGGGCGAGCGGCTCGGCGTCGCCCCCTCCGCCTGATCGTTCGCGCGCATGGCCAAGGTTCGCATCCTGCCCGACCGGGTCGCCAACCAGATCGCCGCCGGCGAGGTGGTCGAGCGTCCGGCCGCGGTGGTGAAGGAGCTGGTGGAAAACGCGATCGACGCCGGAGCGACGCGCGTCGAGGTCGAGTTTTCCCACGGCGGCCGGGCCTTGATGCGGGTGGAGGACAACGGCCACGGCATGGCCCGCGAGGACGCGCTGCTCGCGCTGGAGCGCCACGCCACGAGCAAGATCGCCGAGGCCGCCGATCTCGACCGGCTCGGCAGTTTCGGGTTTCGCGGCGAGGCCCTGCCGTCGATCGCGAGCGTGTCGCGCTTTCTCCTCCAGACCGCCGAGGAGGGCGGGGCCGGCACCGAGATCCTCGTCAACGGCGGCCGCCTGCTCCATGTCAAGGATTGCGGCCGTCCGCGCGGAACGCGCATCGAGGTCGCGCAGTTGTTCAACTCCGTGCCCGCGCGGCGCAAGTTCCTGAAGAGCGACGCGACCGAGGCCGCCCACATCGTGGCGGCGGTGCGCCTGCACGCCCTCGCCGCGCCGCACTGCGCGTTCACCTTGATCGAGGACGGGCGCGTGATTTTCCGCTCGCCGACCTGCTCCGGGCTGGCCGACCGGGTGGGGGAGATCTTCGGCCGCCAGCTCGCCGAGACGCTGATGCCCGTGGAGCTCGCCGAGGGCGGGCTGCGCCTGCACGGGCTCATCGCTCGGCCCGGCTCGGGCGGACGCGCCACGCGCCACGAGACGATCACTTTCGTGAATCGGCGGCCGGTGGACAGCCGCACCCTCGCCTACGCGCTCATCGAGAGTTACCACGAGGTGCTGCCCAAGGGGCGCTATCCCGCCGCCTTCGTGTTCCTGGAAATCGACCCCGCCGCGGTCGACGTGAACGTGCATCCGGCCAAGCGCGAGGTGCGTTTTCGCTCCGAGGCTCAGGTTCGCTCCTTCGTGATCCGCGGCGTCTTGGCGACGCTGCGCGCCGCCGCGCCTCCGGTCGCCGGCATGGGCGTGGTGGAGCTCCCGCCTGTCACGGCGTTGGCTCAAGCGGCCGCGTTTCCTTCGCCCGCGCCCGAGGCCGGGATCGCGCCGGTTGCGGCGCCATCCGTCCGCGCGACCACGCCGGCGACTTCGGGCGCGAAAAGCGCGGCCGGGGCCGCGAGCGTGGCGTGGACCGCGCCCGCCGCGGCCCGTCCGCCCGCGCCGGCGGCGCCGGCGCCACCATCGACTTCCGCGCCCGGCGGCGGCGGCGCGGCGCGTCCGGCGGCGTCTATCGCGTCGTGGCGGTTTCTGGGGCTCGCGCACACGACCTACGCCTTGTTCGAGACGCCGGCGGGCTTGTTGCTGCTCGATCGTCGCGCGGCGCGGGAGCGCATCGTCTTCGAGGAGCTGGCCGGCCAGTTCGCCGCCGGGGAAGTGCTGGTGCAACGACTCCTGCTGCCCGTCGTGCTGGAACTCGACCCGGTGGGCGCGGCGCTGTTGCGCGACCGGCTCGCCTTTCTCGCGCGGCATGGCTTCGAGATCGCGGAGTTCGGTCGCGCGACCTTTCGCCTGGAAGGCGTGCCCGCGGTGCTGGATCCGGCCGATGGCGAGGCCTGCCTGCGCGATTTGTTGGACGCGTTTCGCGACGGCCGTTCGGTCGAGCGCGATCCCGAGGTGGCGCGCGAGCAATTGGCGCGCCTGGCCGCGGCGCGCGCGGTGCGCTTGTCCTCCCAGGCGGACGGGGCGGAGATGCGCGCGCTCCTCGCCAAGCTGTTCGCCTGTCGCGCGCCTCACACCAGTCCGGGCGGCCGGCCCACGCAAGTGGAGTTGAGCCAGGGCGAAATCGCCCGCCGCTTCGGTCGCTCCTGAACCCGGCCCCCAAAACAGCCGTGTAACCCAATAGGTTACACGGCTGTTTAATGCGTTCAGGCTTTAATCGGAGATTACACGAATGAGCATGGGTTGAGTCCACGCTATCGGCTACCACCCGCGCGGTCGGTGGGCACAGGTTCGGATCTGCCAAGGCGGATTAGCCGCCGTCGGCATCAGATCAGGCCGAGCTTCATTTTACCCTCTTCGCTGATCATCGACTGGTTCCAGACCGGCTCCCAGACGATGCGCACCTCGGCCTGGCTCAGGCCGGGGACGAGCAGGAGCTTGCCTTTGGCATCCTCGGCGATGGCCGGGCCCATGCCGCAGCCGGGGGCGGTGAGGGTCATGGCCACGTCGGCCTTGTAGCCCTCGTCTGTCTTGATGACGTCGAGCGAGTAAACCAGCCCGAGATCGACGATGTTCACCGGAATCTCGGGGTCGTAGACTTTGCGCAACTGGTCCCAGAGCGCCTCCGGATCGGGGGCGCCGTCGGCAAGGGTCGAGGCCTGCACTGATTGGTCCACAACCGTTTCGCCGATGGCGTCGGCGTCCTTGGCGTCGATGCGGTAGAGACCGGCGTCGCCCTGCACGGTGTAGGTGCCGCCGAGCACCTGGTGAATGAACACCTTGGCGCCGGCAAAGAGCGTGTGTTTGTCGCCCGAGGGAATCTGGGTGACGACGACGTCGCGGGAAAGGATGCGGTCTTTGGAGGCGGAGCTCATGCGGAAGAGTGGGCGGGAAAGGTTCGTAAACGAAAAGCCGATTCGCGCGCGGACACAAGCGGCGGTCCGCTTCCCGCCCTTCAGTCCGCCTCGGGTCCTCGCTGGGCGGCGTAGATTCCCTGCGCGCCGCTGGCGAGGTAGCTGGCGAGGCAGGCGACCGCGAACAATTCGCTGTGCGCCCCGCCGAAGAGCTCGACCGCCAGCAAGGTGCAGGCGAGGGGAGTTTTGCTCGCGCCGGCGAAGACCGCGACAAAGCCCAGCGCCGCGCCGGCCGCCAACGGCAGCCCGAGCGCGGGGCCGGCCACGTGGCCGAAGGCCGCGCCGATGAAAAACAGGGGCGTCACTTCGCCGCCCTTGAAACCCGCGCCCACGGTCAGGGCGGTGAACACCAGTTTCCAAAACCAGCTCCATTCCGTGGCCCCGCCCGCGGTCCACACGGTAAGCAGGGTGGGATCGTTTGGATCGGGGCTGGCGGCACCGAGGCCCAGATAGGCGTCGGTGCCCAGCGCGAAGGCGAGGGTCAGCACCGCCACTCCGCCGAGCGCGGGGCGCAGCCACCAGGCGCGCGCGGCCGGCAGCGGCACGCGGCCCACGCCATGGGCGGCGGCGGTGAAGAGGCGGGCGATCAGACCGCACAACAGGCCGAGCGCGGCGGCTTGGAGCAGCGGGGCGAGGGCGAGGCCGGCGGGCAGTGCGGACAGATCGGCGAGCGAGGCGTAGTCCTCGTGGCGGATGCCCCAGGCGTGGCAGACCTGGTCGCCGACCAGGGCGGCGAGCAGGCAGGAGCCGAGCCAGGCGTGGCCAAGGCGGCCGCGAGTCAGCACCTCGACCGCAAAGACCGCCCCGGCCAGCGGCGTGCCAAAAACGGCCCCGAAGCCGCCCGCGACGCCGGCCGAGAGCAGCATGCCTTGCCGCGCGGGATCGAGGCGCAGCCGTTTCTGAAGTCCGCCCGCCAGCGCTCCGCCCATCTGCACCGCGGTGCCCTCCCGGCCGGCCGAGCCTCCGCAGAGGTGGGTGAGCAGGGTGCCGCCCAGCACCAGGGGTGCGAGGCGCAGCGGCACGCCGCCGCCGGGCGCGTGAATCTCGTCGAGGATGAGGTTGGTGCCGCGTCCGGAGCGGTCGCAGGCGCGGCGGTAGACCCAGGCGACCGCGACGCCTGAAAGAGGGAGAAAAAGCACGAGCCAGCCGTGGGCGAAACGCGTCGCGGTGACGGCGTCGAGCGAGGCCAGAAACGCCGCCGCGGCCGTGCCGGCCAGCGCGCCCGCCAGCGCGGCGAGCGCGAGGTCGCGTCCGACGGCTCCCAGTCGGGCCGGAGTCTTGCGCAGGGCGGAGGCGAGGGCGGACATGCGTCGCTAATCCAAAGGCGCGGGCCGCGCGTATGTCGAACGGTGAAAAAAGCCGCCAAAGTCGGCTCGAAATCGCCGTCCGCTTGCGCATGGTCCCTGCGTGCCATCCCGGCTGAAGTCGTTTTTTGCCCTGCTGTTCGCGTGCGGACCCCTCGCGGCCGGCGAACCGCCGCGGGTGCTCGTGCTCGCCAACCGGGACGACGGCGAGTCGATGGCCGGGGCGCGTCATTACGTCGAAAAGCGCGGGCTGCCG
>JAIXVY010000412.1 GCA_027482505.1 Opitutaceae bacterium
GCTCGCGCATGGACGACGTGATTTTCCAGGAGTTCAAGGGCACGGGCAACAGCGACCTCATCCTCGACCGCAAGTGCGCCGAGCTCCGCCTCTGGCCCGCGATCAACATCCAGGCCTCCGGCACCCGCAAGGAGGAGCTCCTCGTCGAGCCCAAGCGTCTCGAGACGATCCACTTTTTCCGCCGCGCCCTCGTGCAGGCGAAGATCGAGGAAGCCTGCGAGACCGCCGTCTCGCGCCTCTCCAAGACCAAGACGAACGACGAGTTCATCAAACTCATCGGTCGCTGATCCGCGCCCTCTCCCTTCCGCGCGCCGCGGGCGGCCCTCGCCCGCGGCGCGCGTTTTTTCCTTTTTCCTCCCCGCGGGAAATCCGCACTTGCGGCCCCTCCCCGCCGGGCCTCACGCTCTCGCCTTTACTCGCGCCGCGTCCGTTCTCGTTCGCCGGCTCCTCCGTTACGTTCTTCCTGTTTTTACCTTACCGCATGCATAGCTTCTCCGAGCAGTGTCTCGACATGGCCCGTTCGATGTTGGGCCACAACCTGGATGCCATCCAACCCGACGGCACCATCCTTCCCGCCCCCGGCGAGGAACCCCGCGCCGACGAGCCGGGCCACGTCGCCTTCACCTTGGGCGAATACTACCGCGCCACCGGCGAGAGCACGCTCAAGGGCTACGATCTCATCGATCTGGCCGCCCGCTGCATCACCGCCCAGATGTTCACCGAGCCGCCGCAGGAGAACGGTCTCGCCTACGCCGCCCTCGGCCTCCTCTGCTTCGGCCCCTCCAAGGAGCGCAACCCCGTCTGGGAACGCCTGGTCGACGAGACCCGCGAGCGCATCGACAAGGCCCTCCTCCAGCGCTCCGACTACGACAACCACTGGCAGGCCTTCAACGTCGCCAAGGCCGTCGCGCGCTTCTCCCTCGGCCTCTCCAAGAAGGACGAGACCTCCAGCCTCATCGAGCGCATGGTCGCGCGCATCAACCAGACGAGCACGACCGGCTTCTTCGACGACGCCACCACCGGCATCGGCGGCAACTTCAACCTCTACGGCGTGATGACCTTCGTCTTCACCCGCTCCGCCCTCCAGCTCCACGCCAACTCCGGCGTGCGCGACCGCAAGCTCCCCACCCTCCGCACCTACGCCGAGAAATACATCAAGATGATGCCCGACCTGGTCCGCCAGGACGGTCTCGGCTGGGCCTTCGGCCGCGCCGCCGGCGTCTACGGCCAGATGCACTGCGTCTCGCTCATCCTCCAAGGCCTGCGCGACGGCTGGATCGCCGACGCCGACAAGCCGAAGTATTACGACCTGCTCCGCCGCCTCTTCGTGTTCTTCTACCAGACCTATCTGGACCAGGAGCACGGCTTCCTCGACCTCCGCGACCAGGAGCGCACCGCCTACGCGCACCACACCACGCGCATGGCCAACTTCGACGCCGCCCGCTACCTCTGCCAGTGGTCCCGCCTCGCCAAGGCCGCCGGCATGCCCGCCGGAGCCGGCGCCGCCCCCGGCAAACCCGAGGCCCCCAAGACCGTCAGCCGCTTCGTCATTTTCGACAAATCCTCGAAAAAGGAGCAGGGCCTCTTCCTCTACAAGAACGCCGAGACCGGCCTCCACGCCCAGATTCCCCTCGTGGGCACCGGCGCCAACGTCACCGCCGACTCCCTCCCCTTCCCCCACTCGCCCGGCGTCTTCGACTGGCCCAACAACGTCTACGCCCCGATCCTCACGCCCGAACTCACCTTCGGCGACCAGGTCGTCATCCCCGCCTTCTACGGCCGCAACGCCGTCACCGGCCTGGGTCTGCGCAACAGCTTCTTCTTCCGCTACGAGCAGCCCGACCTGATCAACCTGAAGGAGGAGATCCAGAAGGGCCTCGGCACCGCCAAGGTCCAGTGGACCTTCACCGGCCCGCAGATCTCCGTCGAATACGCCTTCACGGTGAAGCAGCAGGTCACCCTCGACAAATTCCGCTACCAGATCGCCATCGCCGCCCCGCACTCCCGCTACCGCGTCGCCGGCATGCCCGCCCTCGGCCAGGAAGGCCACCGCTGCACCGTGCAGAAGGACGACTTCCAGGGCGTCTGGCAGGAGACCGAGGTCGTCACCGAGGATCCCCAGCACCGGACCAACTTCGGCAAGATCCACTACATCCAGACCCTGCTGCGCGACCACCCGCTCATCATGCGCCCGGGCCAGGTCTACCGCTTCGTGGTCAACTTCGAGCCCGACGTCTCCCAGCTCGACGGCTAAAATCCGTTCCACGCAAAGTCGCTAAGACGCAAAGGGCGCGAAGTTCAGAAATGAGTTTCCGCCCTTTTTCGTTTCGTCTTTGCGTCCTCCGCGCCTCTGCGTCTTTGCGTTAAAAACTCCATGCTCTCTCGCCGCGTCATCCCCTGCCTCGACGTCCACGCCGGACGCGTGGTCAAAGGCATCAAGTTCCTCGAGCTGCGCGACGCCGGCGACCCCGTCGAGTCCGCCAAGGCCTACGACGCCCAGGGCGCCGACGAGCTCGTCTTCCTCGACATCACCGCCTCCTCCGACGGGCGCGGCATCATGCACGACGTCGTGGCCCGCACCGCCGAGCAGTGCTTCATGCCCCTCACCGTCGGCGGCGGCCTTCGCTCCGTGGCCGACATCGAGGCCATGCTGAAAAGCGGCGCCGACAAGGTCTCGCTCAACACCGCCGCGATCAAGGACCCGCAGCTAATCCGCGCCGCCTCCGATCGCTTCGGCGCCCAGTGCATCGTCCTTGCCATCGACGCCAAGCGCGAGCCCGACGGCAAATCGTGGCGCGTCTATACCCACGGCGGCCGCAACCGCACCGAGCTCGACGCCGTGAAGTGGGCCGAGGACGCCGTGCGCCTCGGCGCCGGCGAGATTCTGCTCACCTCGATGGACGCCGACGGCACCCTCGCCGGATTCGATTGCCCGCTCACCCGCGCCGTCTCCGACGCCGTGGGCGTGCCAGTCATCGCCAGCGGCGGAGCGGGCAAGCTCGAGCACTTCGCCGATGTGATCCGCGACGGCCACGCCAGCGCCGTGCTCGCCGCCAGCCTCTTCCACTTCGGCACCCTCACGGTCTCGCAGGTCAAAGACCACCTCGCCGGCCAAGGCCTGCCCGTGCGGCGGTAAGGTTGTTGGTTGTTGGTTGTTGGCGGCTATGCGCGCGCCAGAGCGGCGGACGCGCCTGAATTCAGGCCGCAAATCGACCAAGCATCACCAGGGCTCAGCCGGACGAAGGCTGCGTGGGCTGATGCACCACACCTTCTTTGTCCACCCATGGACGCTGCTTCTCCAAGGCAGCCGCCAGACGGTCCGCCTCCTGCAGCCAAAGCAGTCGCTCCCGAAAACTTAACGCGGCACCCGCCAGCAGTTGCCCGCGCTCCTGCCCCTCCCATCCGCCGCAACTCCACTGGTCCGCCGATACGTTACTCATTCCGATATTTCTCCAATTTTTCCAGGTATTCGATGTCGAGCGCGTCCTTGGGCCGGCCCGCTTCCCGCTTCATCGTCAGCAATCGACGCCTCGAAACCACGGGAATCTTTAAAGTCGGGCCAATAGCCAACCATTCGCATGCGGCCAGCTCCTCGGACGAATCAAAGGGCTCCTTCACAAAGATATCTATCGGCTCACGAGCGAAACGCTCACTCACCAACTGAAAAACCACCATCTGTTTGTCGCGAATCCACGACGCCCGGGTGAGCGGTTCGGCAAACTCCACCGGGTCCACCGGCACCTTGGCTCTATAGCTCTTCAGGACCTCCATGGCCCGCCGCACGTTGCCCTCCTCCAAACGTAAAACAAGGTCGAGGTCGTTCGTGTAACGCACGTAACCGTGAGCGATGACCGCAAGCCCCCCCACGACCAGATAGCGAATCTGCGCCTCGTTCAGCGCGCCGAAAATCTGCTCGAGGTGCGGCAATTCCATCCAAGCACTCAAGCGACACGCGCGATCATGCCAAGTCGCATTCGCCAGCCAAGCTCGGGGCAATCTTTGAAACCTCTCTGAATTTTTGGCGCCTGCGATTCCTGCATGGAAAAGGATTGGGTGAAAGAAACTTACGGATAAGCCATTATTACCATAGCCTTGCGGAATTCCATTCCACCCACCCCGCGAGTGGATCGTGATCAATTGTTATTTGATAGGTAACTGGTCTTATCTGCGCCATCTGCGACATCCGCGGTAAATATCCAGTCGTTTTTCTTTTAATTTTATATCAACGAGTTGGGCGTTCCCCCATATTATCGCCTTGCGGTATGGGCGAGCGCCCATATCGCCTTGAAGGCATGAAGATGACGATCGAGATCCCCGAGGATGTGCTCGCCGAGCTCATGCACCTCACCGGTCACCAGACCAAGCGCGACGCGGTCGAGTTTGCGCTGCGCGAAGCCGCGCGCCGGGCGAAGTGGCGGCGGGTGTGGAGCGAAGGCCTGGGCGTGGGCGCGGATGCCCTGGCCGCCGACGCCGCGGCCAAACCCGCCGATCTCATCGACGCACCCGACATCGACACCGCCGCGGTGGATCGCGCCCTCGCCTCGCTGGCGGCCCGGCAAGCCCGCCGGGCCCGCCTCGCGCGGGGCGACTTCGCGCTCAACGAACCGCCCGCCGATAACAATCCTCCCGCCGGCCAGCCCTGAATCGCAAAGTCGATCTAACCACCGATCACGCCAAGGAGTATAGATCGAGCCGGCTGTATGCGTTTTCGCCAGGGTCAAAAGGTAGGATTACTCACGTCTTACATCGATCGCCAAAAACATTCGGACTTTCACCACAAATAGCACTGATGGCACAGATACTAAACCCAAGAACCCTAGCCCACTTCATCTGTGTAATCGGTGTGATCTGTGGTCAAAACCGCCGATCCCCCTAAATGCAATTAATTATCCGGAAACTTAATTTGGCCGCGAACGAACTCGGGAAAACTCAACACCCATGAATCAGACCACCCTTTGCGCCCTCTGCGTTCTTTTGCGGCCATAGCTCGGATTAAAATGTTTAACCACGAATACGCGCCTAATCGCGGAGTCTTGGTATTATCTGCGAATATCTGCGTTATCTGCGGTCAAATAACATTCGGTTTCCCCCCATGACGCCTCCTCTCGTATTGGTCGACAGCAGCTACTTTATCACGCTGCAAAACCGCCGCGTGGACCCGCTGGCGGTGCTCACCGACTACGAACTCGACTACGAGATCGCGATCAACGGCGTGATCTGGGGCGAGGTGCTGCGCGGCCGGAGCGATCCCCACGTGCGCGACCGCTACGAACGCGCCTTCTCGCTGGCGCGCCTGCTGCATCTCTCCGCCGCCGGCTGGCAACGGGTGGCGCGCCTGGCGTGGGAACTGGATAGGCGCGGCGAGGTGCTGCCGCTCACCGATCTGATCATCGGCGTGACGGCCTTGGAGCACCAGGCGGCCGTGCTCACCTTCGACCGCCACTTTCACAAAATCCCCGGCTTGGTCGTCATCTCGGACCTAAGCTGAGGCGGAGAAAAACCTCTTAACGCTTTTCGCCGCCTTGGCGTGCGCCGGGAGCGAGAGCCACAGGGGAATTTTCGCGGGTGACCACCACAGACACCCCGCGCCCCCCCTCGCGCGAACGAGGCAACGCGATCAGCGTCACGCGCTGATTGGGGCGAATCTTGATTGAGTTCTTGTAGGCCACGAAAGGACCTTCGGCCTCGGCGGTGGCGAGCTCGATGGGGAAATCTACTTCGCCCTTGCCGGGCTCCGCAACCTTGGTCGGACGGCTCGGCCCTTTCTCTACCGGAAC
>JAIXVY010000413.1 GCA_027482505.1 Opitutaceae bacterium
CTGCAATTCCGGCCCTTGCTCATCGAGGTAATACCAAAAGGAAACGGTCAGCGCGGAAAGACTCTCAGGCGCCACCGCCGCAGTGGCGACCGCCGCCGGTCCGTTGGGCTCTTGCTCCGTGCTGCGCGGCACGGCGGAGTAGGCGCGATCGCCGGCCTTTCCGGACACGCCGGTGCCCGGACCGCCCAGGCCGGCCCCGTCGCGCAAAACGAGGCGCTCGTGGGCGACGTTGAAGGTCTCCTCAAATATCGGACTTTTCAGCGACGCGGCGTGCGCAGCGGTGGCGGCGAGCAAAGCACAGGATAAACGTAGGTTCATGGCGGGAGGTTCAGGGCTGGGGAGAAAGGCGCAGGACCATCGTGCTGCGGGGAGCGACTTCGACGCGGCCGGCGGCGGCGGGGGCCGAGTCCGGACGGGCCAGATCGCGCGCCCCGACAAACTTTGCGGGCAAATCGAAACCCTCGACCCGGTCCGAGGTCGTGTTCATCGCGATCAAATAGGCGCCGTAGCGCAACAGATAGAAATCGCCCCGGCCGGCGTAGACGCTCTCGGTCCCGGGCTTGAAGGACACCCCGGGAGGAGGAGCGGCGATGGGAAGTTCCTCGCCCGCGAGCGCGGAGGGAGGCAGCGAGCCGGCGGGGTATTTCAGGTGCGCTCCGCCATTGGCAAAACCGAATACGACCGCGCCGGGCCGCCGGAAGTTGACCCCCAGCGGAGTGAAGCGAGTCTCTGTGCGCACGATGGCCTGACGCTCGACGTTGGGCGTGATGTGATGGACCGCGGCCAAGAAATTCACCGCGTTGCGCGCGCGCCAATAAAGCGAGGCATACAGCGTCTCGTCGCCATGCTTGATCGCGACCACGCCGTTTTCCTCGTCCGCGAAAACGTGGTCGGGCGCGCCCGGGCTCATCGGCATGCGCTCGGCGACGGGGGCCATGCCCGCGATCATCTCGTAGGCCTCGGGCGCATAAAGGAGCCCGTGCGTGATGCGCAGGCTTCCGTTTTCCGACATCGTGCCTCGGAGCGAGGCGAAGAACTGATTGGCGTCGATCATCTGGCGGGCGTAGGCCAGCAGACGCGGATCACGCGTGACGTAGGCGGCGTCGATCGCGGAGCCGTCGCGGTTGGGCTTCTGCGCGTAGGTCACCAGGCCGGGATATTTGTGATCCCGCCAGCCCACGAAAGTCTCCATGCGCATCGCGCGGTAGCCGTCCGCGTCGACCGCCGCATGGCGGAAAGGCGCGCGGGCGAGGGCGATTTTAACCAATTGCTCCTTGATGCGCTCGTCGCCGGGCGCGCCGAAAGCAGGGCGCGTGGCGTCGTAGATTTTCGTCACCCAATCCACCACTTCGCCGTAGCTGCCGACGTAGCCGAGTTCGCGGGTGAGGCCCTTGGCGGTGAGTTGAAAATAATTTTCGCCCACCGGCTTGGCCGAGCCTCCGTCGGGCAGATCATTGCCCAGCCAAGGCTGGAGCCCGATCGACTCATAGAGATAGCGCCGCGCCTGCGCTTCGGGCCACGCGCGCTGCGGCGCCACGACCTGAAGCCCGCGGTTCGTGAAATAAATCCCGTAGAGATCCTTGATCATCGACTGGTTCGTGTAGAGCCGGCGGTTTCGGGCGTTCCATTCGCGCGAGGCGTCGAGGAGATCGGCGAGGAGCTTGCGCCGGGTTACGCCGTCGCTCGCTCCGTCTACTTTTTTGTCCAAATGCTCGGCCAGGGGCTCCGCCAGCCAGTGCAAGGTCGCCCCCAAAGGACCGGCGCCGAACCAGTCGGGATTCGGGGTGGATTTATCATTGATGCCGAGCTTGGGATCGGCGCGCCAGGCGAGGCCAAAGGCATCCAACGACTCCGCGATGCGGACGATGACCCTCGGATCACGATAAGCCTCGGTCCATTGCACATGCCACGCCTCGGCCAGGAACATCATCTGCATTTGCCCCAGCGGCCGCCGGTCGCCCAAGCGCGCCCGTATTTCGCGATTAACCCGATCTCTCGCTTCCGTAAGCACCTCGGCGCCCGGAGCGGGCCGTATCTTGTCCGCTGGAGGTTCGCCCTGCTTTTCACCGATGGGTGGCACGAAGGCGGGCTCGGTGTGGCTGTAGGCCGCATAGATTCCGCGCGTCGGCTCGGTCATGGGTTTTTGAAAGCGCTCGAAATTCTGTCCGTAAGCCCAGATCGGTCCGGTGGAGCGGATCTCGCAGCGCACGAGGCTGCGTCCGCGGGTGAGGGATTCCGGCAAGGGTGTCGTGCGGTAGAAAAAACGCCCCGGAAACTGCGGCTCGGTGGAACCCGGATCCAGGAGATCGACGTCGCCCAGATGGAGGTATCCAACCGTCATTCCCTCGACCACGAGGAAGAGGCGGCTCGGCGAAACATCGTCGCCGGAGAGCCTCAGCGTGAAATAATTCGGCGCCGCCGGATCCACCTTCAGGTCGAAGGATATCTTCCCGCCCCGCCAGTCATCCGAAGCAAGCGGCAGCAGCCGAAGCATACTATCACCCAACAGCCCCTCCCCACGCTCCACCGCCTCGCTCGGGGTTGGCGCCAAATTGTGCTTCAACCGCTCGTCGGGATAGCCAAAGCGCAAGGAATCTACGATTCCGCCCGCACCAAGACGAGACGCGACCAAGACTATGACCAAAAAGACAAGGGGGCGCATTGGGGCATGGTGCATGCGCAAAACATCGGCTCATGCCAAAAGATCGCGCGATTTCACTGTTAACACGGAGATCGCCTGCGGTCGCCGCCCACCTTCGATTTGAGCCAGTTAGGCGGCCGCTTTCCATGGAAACCAAGAGGTCACTTTGATCCCTTCAGTTTGAATCCAAAGCTGGGAGACCACTCCTGATGAGCACGCAGGCCTCCTCTCCTACCCACGCATACACCGCACCCTCCTGCCAAATCTGGGCCTGGGGCGTCGGCGCGGTCGCGAACCATATCCTCATCTGCACCTACGGCCAGGCCAGCGCTATATTCACGATAGGGTTCGCGCTCAACGCCGCGCTGGTGAGTTGGGCGATCATGCTGCCGAGGCTTATCGACGGCATCACCGATCCGATTCTCGGCCACATATCCGACAACACCCACACCCGCTGGGGCCGCCGGAAGCCTTTTCTCGTCATAGGCTCGGTCTTCGCCGCGATTTTTCTCGTCGCCCTCTGGTGGGCGGATCGCTCCTGGAGTCCGACCGCGCAGCTCGCCTATCTGTTCGTGCTCGGCACTCTTTTCTACTGCTCCTGGGGGCTCTACGCCATGTCGTGGAACGCGATTGGCTACGAGCTAACCGACGACTACCACATCCGCTCGAAGGTCTCCGCCATCGGCAGTTTTTTCCTCGGCATAGTCCTGCTCGGCAACGCCTGGCTCTACTGGTTCGCGCTTCGTCCGCTCTTCGGCCACGGCGTGCTCAACACCGCGCGTGACTTCATCGACGCCGGACTGGACTGGGACCGCTTCTCCGCCGTATTCCAGACGGCTTTTGTGGGCGGACCGGGCGCGGTCACCAACGAGATCAACGGCATCCGCTGGATCGCCTCTTTCGTCGGCGTGATCGCCATCGCCGCCGCGCTCACCACCGTCCTCGTTTGCAAGGAGCGGTTCAGCGGCGCCAACGCCAAAAAAGCCCACGTGCCGATGATCCCCGCGATCAAGGCCACGATCAAAAACAAGCCTTTCCGCACCCTGCTCCTGATGAAGGTATGCCAGACTCTGGGCGAAAGAGCCGGCGGCGGCATCCTCGTTTTTGTCGGCATCTACTACGTCTGCCAGGGGGACAAAAGCCTCGCCTTCAAGATCACCGGCATCGGCAGCACGGTCGGCACCGTTTGGGGTTTCGCCATGCTGCCCCTGATCGTTCCCATCAGCAAATGGATAGGGAAAAAAGGCGGCATCATCCTCGGCGCATCCGGGTCGCTCGTCGCCGCCATACTCACGCCCTTAGCCTACTCGCCGGCCAACCCTTATTGGATGCTTTTGCCCGCCCTGCTCACGATCATGCTGATCTCCATCGCCAATACCATCACGCAGGCGGTGATGCCCGACATCTGCGACTTGGACGAACTCGAGACCGGGCACCGCCGCGAGGGCCTCTTCACCGCCGTCATGGGTTTTGTGCAAAAGATCGAGATCTCCCTCTGCGCCCTGCTCGTGGGCTATCTGGTGGTCTGGTCCGGACTCGACACCAAGATCGCCCAGCAACCGCCCGAGGTGCTCAAACGGCTCTTCTGGCTGGCGGTCGTCCCCAACATCGTTTTCACCGCAGGCTACTTTCTCTTCGCCCTGCGTTTTCCGCTCACCGAGGCGATGATGCAGGAAGTCCGGCGCAAACTTGACTCCCGCCACCGAGCCGACGCCGAAGCCTCCGCCCAAGAGGAAAAAAACGCCGGCCCTTGATTCACGCAGCCCGCTTTCAGCCCATGTCTCTCTCTCTCCTATCTTCCTGGACCGTTTCCGACCTCGCCGTTCGCTACCTGCACGATCAGGCCTCCGGCGCCGTTACCTTTCAAATCGTGCCAAACGCGAAGCTCGGGGAACTCGCCGAACGCCGCGCTACCCTCGCGGGCGAGTTCTACATCGATTCCGGCCCGGAGCCGGTGCCGCCGCCCGCCTGGACGCCCGACCCGCTCGTGCATGTCAAACGGGTGGGCGACAGCTACCCTGGCGCATTCGCCCAAGGCCACACGCTGCGCTCCGCGCCGGCCAACGCCTCCTTTAAATTCGCCGGGCAAAGCCACTCGCGCGAAGCGGCCACCGGACGCCACACCGTGCTCACCCTCCTGGCGGACGCGAACGCGGGACACCGCATCGAACACCGTCTCTGCTGGCACGAGGGCGATGCCGCCGTCGCCATCGAGTGCGCCTTCCTGAACTCGGGCGCCGCGCCGGTCACCCTGGAGCTGCTCACCAGCTTTTCGCTGGGCGGCCTGACGCCCTTCGCCCGCGCCGACGCGCCCGGACGCCTGCGCGTCCACCGCTTTCGCTCGGCCTGGAGCGCGGAGGGCCGCTTGACCACGGAGACGCTCGAACAACTGCACCTTGAGCGCTCGTGGTCGGGCGCGGGCCTTTTCAGTGAACGCTTCGGCCAGGTGGGAACCATGCCGGTGCGACGCTGGTTCCCCTTCGTCGCGCTCGAGGACACCTGGGCCGGCGTGGTCTGGGCAGCGCAGCTCGGCTGGGCGGGCTCGTGGCAGATGGAGATCGCGCGGCAAAACGACGACGCCTGCCTTTCGGGCGGCCTCGCCGATCGCGAATTCGGCCACTGGACCGCGACCGTGGCGCCTGGCGAACGCCTCGAAGCGCCGCCCGCCTACCTGACTTGCGCGGTCGGCGACCTCGACTCCGCCTGCGATCGCCTCACCGCGCTCCAGCACCGCGCCGCCGACACGCATCCCGTCCGCGAGCATTCCCTGCCCGTGATTTTCAACGAGTGGTGCACCACCTGGGGCGATCCCTCCCACGAGAAGCTGGTCGCGCTCGCCGATCGCCTCAAAGGCTCGCCGGCCGACACCCTCGTCATCGACGCCGGCTGGTATAAGCCCGAAGGCGGCGACTGGGGCAGCGGCCACGGCGACTGGATACCGAGCGCGAAGCTTTTCCCCCGCGGCATCGAGGCGGCGGCCTCCGCGATCCGCGAGCGCGGACTGATCCCCGGCCTCTGGTTCGAGATGGAGACGGTCGGCGACACCTCCACCGCCTTTTCGCTGGCGGACCATTTCCTGAAGCGCGACGGCTTGCCGGTCACCGTGCGCCATCGTCGCTTCTGGGATCTCTCCGATCCCTGGGCCTTCTCCTACCTGGAGAACAAGGTGATCGACCGGCTCGAGCAAGGCGGCTTCGGGTATTTGAAAGTCGACTACAACGAGACCCTCGGCCTCGGCAACGAGACGCCGGACGGCGCCTCGCTCGGCGAGGGCCTGCGTCGCCAGGTGCTCGCCACCTACCGGTTCTTCGACCGCATTCGCGCGCGCCTGCCCGACCTCGTCGTGGAAAACTGCTCCTCCGGCGGCCACCGCCTGGAGCCCTCGATGCTGGCGCGCACCGCGATGTCGTCTTTCTCCGACGCGCACGAGCTGGTGGAGATTCCGATCATCGCGGCCAACCTCCATCGCCTCCTGCTGCCGCGCCAGAGCCAGATCTGGGCGGTGTTGAAACCCTCCGACGACGAGCGCCGACTCGTGTATTCGCTCGCCGCCACCTTTCTCGGCCGCATGTGCCTCTCAGGCGACGTGGCCGGCCTCTCCGCCGGACAATGGCGCGTCGCGCTCGAAGCCCAGGCGCTCTACGGCCAGACGGCTCCGATCATCAAGCACGGGACGAGCCGGCTGCACCGCGATCTGGGCGAGAGCTGGCGTCACCCCCGGGGCTGGCAGTCGCTGGTGCGCGTTTCCGCCGACGGCGGAGAGGCGCTCGTGGTGTCCCACGGCTTCACCGCCGCGCCCGCGGAAATATTCGTGCCGCTGCCGGCGTCCGGCTGGCGCGTCCTGGCGGAGCTGCGCGGTGCAAATACGGCGCCGGTTCGATTAAACGGAGACCGGCTGGCCTTGCCCTTCTCCGGGGACTTCGAGGGGCGGGTCGTCCACCTCTCGCGCCGCTGAGACATGCGCCGCCGACACGCCGCGCCCCGCCCGCCGGGGCGCGCGTCTCAGCCCTTCACCGCGCCCGAGGTCAGGCCGGCGATGAATTCCTTCTGCAGGAGAAGAAACAGGGCCAGCACAGGCGCGATCGACACGAGCGTGCCGGACATGATGAGGCCGTAGTCCGCCCCGTAGAGCCCGCGCAGCTGGTTGATCGCGACGGAAAGGGGAAAGCTGCCGGGATCCTGGAGCACGATCTGGGGGCCGATGAAGTTGTTCCACGTGCCGAGAAAGATGATCATCAGGTAGGCGCCGATCATCGGGCGGACGAGCGGCAGCACGATGGTGAAGAAAATGCGGATTTCGCCGGCCCCGTCGATGCGCGCGCTCTCCAGCAGCGAAGCGGGAACGGAGTTCACCATCGACTGGCGGAAGAGAAAAACCCCGAAGGCCGGCGCCAGCCCGGGCAGAAGCAGGCCCGCGTAACTATTGAGCAGGCCGAGATCGAAGAGCAGCTTGTAGCCCGGCGCCATGAGCAGGGAGCCCGGAATGACGAGCGCGGCGAGCACGAGCGAGAGCACCCAATCGCGGCCGGCGAAGCGGAAACACGCGAGCGCGTAGCCGGCCATCGCGGAGAAAAAGGTGGCGAGCAAGGCGGCCGTGGCGGAGAGAAAAATCGAATTGGTCATGGCCCGGCCGATGCCGAGGTCGGCGAACAGGCGCCCGAAATTGGCCACGGTGAAGCGATCCCATGCGACGCCCAGAAAACCGTCGCCGGCGGGCAGGAAGTTGGACGCGAAAACGTCGGCGTTGGTCTTGAAGGCGGCGCACAGCAGCCATGCAAACGGGATGAGCGTGAACACGGCCGCTCCGGCCAGGACGACATAGACCGGGGCGAGCAAAAGGGCGCGGCGTTGGGAAGGGGTGAAAGACATGGGCGGGAACGACGAAAGACTGGGCAAGACGAGACCGGGCGACCGCGGCGGAGAAACGCCTCAGCGATCCTCCTGGCGCTTGATGAACCACTTCTGCCCCAAGGCGAAGGAGCCCATGAGCAAGGCGAGCACCCAGCCGATGGCGCTGGCATAGCCAAGGTCGCCGCTCACAAAGCCGGTGTTGTATAGATACATCACGACGGTAAGCCCTCGGTTTTCCGGCCCCGAGCCGCCGTTGAGCAGCACATAGGGCAGCTCGAAAAGCTGAAGCGAACCGAGCAGAGACATGAGCACCACGAAGGTCGCCACCGGAAGAATCTCCGGCAGCACCACGTGCCGGAAACGGTGCCAAGGACCCGCTCCGTCGAGCGAGGCGGCCTCGAGCAGTTCCTCGGGCACGTTTTGCAGGGCGGCGAGAAAATAGACCATGTTGAACCCGGTGTAGAGCCAGAGCGCGGCCAGGATCAGCGCGGGCATGATGTGGACCTGCAACCACGGGAACTCGGGATCGAAGGCGGGAAAGATCGAGTGGATCGTGGTGTTCACCAGTCCGGTGCGCGGCGCGAACATAAGGCCGAACAGCAAGCCCACGAAGACGAGGCCGACCAGCGAAGGGGCGAAGAAGATGAGCCGGAAAAACGCGCGGCCCTTTATCCCCGGCCGGTTGAGCAACATGGCGAGACCGAGCGAGAGCGGCAATTGCAGGAGGACCGACCCGAAGGCGAAGATCGCGGTGTTGCGCACCGACGTCCAGAAGAGCGGGTCGCCGAACATGTAGGTGAAGTTTTCCAATCCGACCCAGGCCGACGAGCGCGGGCCGAAGGTCTGCTGAAAGGCGAGCAGCACGGACTGGGCGAGCGGCCAGGCGACGAACACGCCGAAGGTCAGAAGAAAGGGCGCGAGAAACACCCAGGGCGCCCAGGCGGGTTCGGCCCGATAGCGTCCCCGCGCCGGAACGGGCGCGGGATCGGACGAGGCCCGACCGGAGGGAGATGCGACGGCCCGGACGGGAGAAACGCGTTCGGCGGCGACAGGCGAAGGGGACGACATCGGATAAGGGGGGCTTGGTTTATTTCGTGTCGCGCAGGAAAACGTTGCGCTCGATCAGACGCAGCAGCTCGGACTGCGCCCGTTCCAGGCGTTCGCGCGCCTCCGGCATGAGCACGGACGGATCCTCCAACTGCTCGCGGTTTACCCGTTCGGTGAGCGCGATGAGCACATCGCACAGTTTGGACACGGCCAGATCGTTGTAGGGCGAGCTGGTGCGCGCGGGAACGGAGGCCGCCTGCTCGATGAAAAGGCGGCCGGAAACCTGCCCGGAGAAAAACGGATCGGGACGGGAAAAAACGGGATGATCCCAGGAGGCCTTCACCGGCGGGATGATGGTCGTGCGGGCGAAGAATTTGGCATGAACCTCGCGGTCCAGGTAGAGTCGTTTGGCGAAGGCCCACGCGGCCTCGGGGTCGGGCGCGGCCTTGGGTATGCCCAGCATGGTGCCGCCGATCACGCTGGTGCGCCGGCCGCCTTTTTCCCAGGCGGGCAACGGCATGAGCTTCAGCTTGCCCGACAGATCGGACAGATCGGCCTTCCAGATGCCGGCGAGCCAGTCGGGCATGAGGGAGGCAAGGACGACGCCGCGGAGTTTCAGCGCGTTGCCCGGGGCGGTGAACTCGGCGGCGTCGACCACGACGCGCCGCGGGCCGCCGGACCAGGTGGCGAGGGTGGAGAGCAGGTGGGCGTTGCGCTCGGAATCGAGATGCAGATGTTCGCGTTCGTCGAACAGCGTGCCGTCGGCCTGCAGGATCAGGATCTCGAGCAATTGGCGCTGCGTGGGCCAGAAATTCAGAATGTAGCGGTCGGGCCGGCCGTCGCCGTCATCGTCCGTCATGAGCGGACGCATCGCGTCGAAAAACTCTTCCCAGGTCTCGACCTTGGAAAGATCGATTCCGGCCGCCTCGACCACGGCGGAGCGGGAGACGAGC
>JAIXVY010000120.1 GCA_027482505.1 Opitutaceae bacterium
GAGTCGATCTACGACCATCCCTACCAGTGGGGCAGCCGTCGCATCGGCCCGGACCTGGCCCGCGTCGGCGGCAAGTATCCCGATTCCTGGCACTTTCAGCACATGATGAACCCGCGCTCCATCTCGCCCGGCTCCAACATGCCCAACTATCCCTGGCTCTTCACCGGCAAGACCGACGTCGCCGCGCTACCGTCGAAGATCTCCGTGCAGCGCACCCTCGGCGTGCCTTTCCCCGCGATGACGCCCGCCGAGATCGACGCCTCCGTCGCCACCCAGGGGGCGGAGATCACCAAGCGTCTCCGCGATTCCGGCCTGCACACCGCGCCCGACCGCCAGATCGTGGCCCTCATCGCCTACCTCCAGAAGCTCGGCAAATCCGAGCCCGTCACGAAGGCCGTCGCCTCGGCCAAGTGAGGCCCCGCTCCCGTCTCCATCCTCCAAGCTCCCATCCCCCCGCTCCCATGTTCCGCCGCCTCATCCTCGAAAACTGGATGGCCGTCTTCACCCTCACGGCCTTCGTCACCGCGCTCTCCGTCTACGTCAGCATCGCCTGGGGCGCCCTTCGCATGACTCCCGTGCAGCGCGAGCGTTTCGCCCGCCTGCCCTTGGAGGACTAACCCGCACGCTTCGGCCCTCCGGCTCCCCGCTCCCAGCTCCCTTCTCCCATGTCCGACCACGCTCCCCAGCCTCCGCAAAAGCCCGGCGAAGATCCCATTCGCCCGCACGTCTTCGACGGCATCCAGGAATACGACAAGCGCCTGCCCAACTGGTGGCTCTTCACCCTCTATGGCACCATCGCTTTCGCCATCGTCTACTGGATGATGACCCAGCACTTCCACCGGCCCGACGACGGCAAACAGGTCGCCCGCGCCGTGCAGGAACTGCGCGCGGCCAAGCTCGCCGCCGCCGGCGCCTACGATGACGCCGCGCTTTGGACCATGAGCCGCACCGACTCCATCGTCGCATCCGGCCAGGCCACCTATCAGACCACCTGCGTCTCCTGCCACGGCGACAAACTGCAGGGCGGCATCGGCGTGAACCTCGCCGACTCCACCTGGATCCACGGCGGCAAGCCGACCGAGATCATGAAAACCGTGACCGAGGGCGTGCTCGTGAAGGGGATGCCGGCCTGGGGCCCCGTGCTCGGCCCAAAAAAGACCGCCGAGGTCGTCGCCTTCATCCTCAGCAAACACGCCGCGCCGTAACGGTTGGGGCGAGGCCCGTCGGGTCCGCCCTGCCTAACAATCTTCGATGTCCGCCCTCCACACGCCGCCCGTCCGCCCCAATCGCGATTCCGTCACCACCATCCGTGACGACGGCTCTCGCATGTTTCTGCATCCGGCGGACGCGCGTGGTTTTTGGACGAGCGCCCGGCGCGGCTCGGCCGCGCTCCTGATCGCCGTCTATCTGCTGCTGCCCTGGATCCCCATCGGCGGGCATCCGGCGGTGTTTCTCGACGTGGCCGGGCGCCGGTTCCACCTGCTCGGCTTCACCCTCGCGTTCCAAGACGCGTGGCTGCTCTTTTTCGGCATCACCGGGCTGGGCTTTTCCCTGTTTTTTATCACTTCCCTTCTTGGCCGCGTCTGGTGCGGCTGGGCTTGTCCGCAGACGGTGTTTCTCGATCACGTTTTTCGTCGCGTGGAGCGCTGGATCGAGGGCGACGCCGTGGCCCGCCGCCGGCTCGACGCCGCTCCGTGGACGGCCTCCAAACTCGCTCGACGAGGCTTCAAGCAGGTTGTTTTCGTCCTGCTCTCCGCCGTCATCACCCACCTTTTCCTCGCCTACTTCGTGTCGTTGCCGGAGCTGTGGCGGATGATGCACCAGTCGCCCGGCGAGCACTGGAGCGCCTTCGTCTTCGTCGCGTTCGCCACCGGAATCCTGTATTTCAATTTCGCCTGGTTTCGCGAGCAGCTCTGCCTCGTCATCTGTCCCTACGGTCGCCTGCAATCCGTCCTGATCGACGACCACTCGCTGGTCATCGGCTACGACGCCAAGCGCGGCGAGCCCCGCGCCAAGGCCGGCACGCCCGACGCCGGCGCGTGCATCGATTGCAACCGCTGCGTGCAGGTCTGCCCCACCGGCATCGACATCCGCCAGGGTCTCCAGATCGAGTGCATCGCCTGCACCGCCTGCATCGACGCTTGCGACGAGGTGATGACGAAGGTGAAGCGCCCGACCGGCCTCATCCGCTACGACTCCGTCGCCGGCTTCGCCGGCGGCCGCACCCGCTGGCTGCGCCCGCGTCTCGCTTTGTATGCGGTGCTGCTCGCCGCCGGCGCGGCCGCCGCCACCTGGGCGCTCTCCACCGTGCGCCCGGCCAATCTCGGCGTCACCCGTCTCGGCGGCATGCCCTACATCGTCGACGTCGACGCGGTGCGAAACCAGTTCCTCGTGCGCCTGGTGAACAAGCGCGACGAACCCGCCGCCTTTCGCGTCGTCGCCGAGGGTCCCGGCCTCCGGCAAATCGGGTTCGAGGAGGTCGTGACCCTCGCGCCGCTGGCCGAGGAGGTGCGTCCGCTCATCGTCAAGGTGCCGCGTTCCGACTATTCCGGCCCCTTCCATTTCACGGTCGTGGCCCGGCCGGTCTCGGGTGATTTCGAGCTTCGCCGCGCGGCCGATTTCACCGGTCCCGAAGCGGATCTGCTGAAGGAGGACACGCCTTGAAATCCTCCGGCTGGCTTTGGGGCGGCGTGGCCCTGCTTTTCGCGCTCATGGCCTGCGCCTGGACGGCGATGTTTTTCTTCGCCCGCTCGGCGCGCGTCGAGTCCGTGCCGCTGGCCGCGCCGGCGGCGGCCGGCCCGGAGCAGGCTGGACCGGGGGCGCGCTGAGGTGGCGTCCGCGCTTGCCGCGCGTCTTGACCGATGCCGCGCATATTTTGGCCCGGGCTGGCGGGCGCGCAAAATCCGGGGGAAAAGAAACGCGTGAGCACGTCCGCCCTGTCCGCGTCCACCGCCCCGATCTCCGCAGCCAAGGCACCCCGCGCCGGGCGCGCCGTCCGGCCCGTGTGCGCGCACTGCGGCGCGCCCGCGCCCGAGGGCGAGGAGTATTGCTGCGGCGGCTGCGCGTTCGTCAGCCGCCTGATCCGCGACGAAGGGCTGGAGAGCTTCTACACGATCAAGGACAAGGTGATCGCGCCGGCCGACGGCGCGCTCGAGCCCTCGCGCGATTTCGGCTGGCTGGAGGAGGCCGCGGGCGCCGCCCGCGCGGAGGCCGCGGCCTCGGGTCGCGCGGCCGAGCTGGAGCTCGCGGTGCAAGGCATGTCCTGCGCGGCCTGCGGTTGGCTGATCGAGCGGCTTTTCCGGCGCCGGAACGGCGCGGGCGAGATCGAGGTCTCGGCCGAGACCGGACGCATGCGCCTGCGCTGGGCGCCCGAGACGGGATTCGAGGCCGCGGATTTCGCCCGCGAGCTCCAGCGCTTCGGCTACCTGGTCGGGCCGGCCGACGCGGCGGCTTCCTCCGGCGAGACCGAAAGCCGCATGCTCGCCCGCAAGGCCGGACTTGCGGCCGCGCTGGCGATGAACGCGATGATGGCCGCCTTGCCCTACTATTTCGGCATGGCGGCCGATTTCGAATACGCGCGACTCTTCGAGGCCGCGGGCCTCTTGTTCGCCACCCTCAGCGTCCTCGCGTGCGGCGGCTATTTTCTTTTGCGCGCGGTCGAGTCGCTTCGCGCCCGCCTGCTCCATCTCGATCTCCCCATCGCGCTAGGCATCGTCGGCGCCTATCTCGGCTCGGTCTACGGCTGGGCCACGGCCAATCCGGAATGCCAATACTTCGACTTTGTGACCGGGTTTATCGCCCTGATGTTGACCGGACGCTGGGCGCAGGTCGCCGCGGTGGAGCGCAACCGCCGCCGCCTGCTGCGCGAGCAGCCCGTGGCCGCGCGCGTGCGCGTGCGCCGCGGGGACGACTGGATCGAGGCGGACGCGGAATCTCTCGCCGCGGGGGAGCGTTTTGCGGTGTCCGCCGGCGCGCTCGTGCCGGTGGAGGCGCGCCTGGAGGCGGCGGAGGCGGAGTTTTCCCTCGCCTGGATCACGGGCGAGGCCGAGCCGCGCCTGTTTCGCGCCGGCCAGCGCGTGCCCGCGGGCGCGAGTCTGGCGGGCGGCGGGCGCGAAGTGGAGTTCACCGCCGTGCAGGCTTGGGCCGGCTCGCTCCTGGCCGAGCTTTCCAAGCCGGTGGAGCGGGCCCCCGAGCGCGCGCGTCTGATCGAGACGGTGGTGAGGTGGTATCTGGTGGGCATTTTAGGCGCGGCCTTCGCCGCCGGCGTCTGGTGGGCCTGGCGCACGGGCGACGCGGCCGAGACCGGCGCGGTGGTGATCTCCATCCTGGTGGTGTCGTGTCCTTGCGCGCTGGGCCTCGCCTTTCCGCTCGCCGAGGAGATCGCCACGGTTCGCCTCCGCAAACGCGGCGTCTTCGTGCGCGCGGGCGATCTTTGGCAGCGGCTCAACCGCGTGGGGACGGTGGTCTTTGACAAGACCGGCACGCTCACCCGCGAAACGCCCGCGCTGCGCAACCCCGAGGCGCTCGACGCGCTCGACACGGACGCGCGCGCCGCGCTCTTCGCGCTCGTGCGCGACAATCCGCATCCGGTGGGCCGCTCCCTGCACGAGGCGATATTGCTGCGCGGGTGGGCC
>JAIXVY010000218.1 GCA_027482505.1 Opitutaceae bacterium
ATGATGTCGGGGTCTTGGCGGAGGAAGGAGCGGAGAGCGGCGGCGAAGGTGAGGCCGACGGCATGGTTAACCGGGACCTGCATGATGCCCTCGATCTCGTATTCCACGGGGTCCTCGGCGGTGAGGAGCTTGACGTCGGGCGAATTGACGATGCGGAGGGCCGAGTAGAGCGTGGTGGTCTTGCCGGAGCCGGTGGGGCCGGTGACGATGAAGATGCCGTTGGGGCGCTTCACGATCTCGCTGATGCCCTCGAAGACGTCCTCGGGCATGCCGAGCTGGGAAATGTCGAGCTGGACCGCGCTCTGGTCGAGAACGCGGAGCACGACCGACTCGCCGAACTGGGTGGGCAGCGTGGATACGCGCAAGTCGACGGGGCGGCCGCCGAGGGTGAGCTTGATGCGTCCGTCCTGCGGGACGCGGCGCTCGGCGATGTTGAGATTCGCGAGCACCTTTAGGCGCGAGGTGATGGGGAGCGAGAGGTGCTTGGGCGGCGGCGACATCTCGTAGAGCGCGCCGTCGATGCGGTAGCGGATCTTGAATTCGTGCTCGAAAGGCTCGAAGTGGATGTCGGACGCCTTGTCGCGGATCGCCTGGGCGAGCACGAGATTGACGAAACGAATGATGGGCGCCTGGCCGGCGAGGGCTTCGAGGTCGTTCGCGTCCAGGTCGTCGGCGCTGGCTTCGGCCGGGGTGTCGCCGCCCAGTTCGCCAAGGATGTCGTCGAGAGAGGAATCGTCCTCCGCGTAGTGGTTGTTGAGCAGCGTCTCGACTCGCTCCGGATCGGCGACGAGCAGACGGACGTCCTTGCCCAAGGCGAAAGTGAGGTCGTCGATGATCTGGGCGTTGAACGGATCAATGGCCAGAAGATCGATGCTCTGGGCGTCGACGCGGTAGGGCACGACGCCATAGGTGCGGGCGTGATGGGCGGAAAGATTGGCGATGATGTCGCCGGAAATGGAGGCCGGGAGGCTGTCGACGTATTCCAGCGCGAGGGAGTCGGCCACCTTGCGCAGAAAGTCGGCCTTCGGGACCATGTTTTGGTCGACGATCAAGGCGGCGAGCGCCTTGCCGGTGAGCCGGTGCTCGTTCTGAAGGTCCTGGAGAGCCTGCTCGCCGAGCAGCTTCTGGTCGCGGCAAATCTCGAGGATGGCCTGGGTATGGGCGTCGAACATGGGGATGTGGCGTGGAGCGGGGAGCTAGGGCGTGCTCCGTGCTTATTCAGATGGCCTTGAGGGTGGCGCCCATCTGGACGAGTTTTTCGCGCATGGCGATGGGGTCCTGGGCTTTTTCGAGGGCCTCGTCGGGATTGACGAGCTGGCGGTTCACCAAGCTGAGCAGGTGGGCGTCCATGGTGATCATGCCCAGGTTGCCGCCGGTCTGGATGTCGGAGGTGATGCGGAAGGTCTTGTTTTCGCGGATCATCGCCGAGATCGAGGTCGTGTTGATCATGATCTCGTAGCCGGCGATGCGCCCGCCGCCGATTTTCTTGCACAACACCTGGGAAATGACGGCGACCAGGGAGGAGGCGAGCTGAGTGCGGATCATCTCCTTCATGTTGGCCGGGAAGGCGTCGACGATGCGGTCGACGGTCTTGGCGGCGGAATTGGTGTGCAGGGTGCCAAACTCCAAGTGGCCGGTTTCGGCGGCGGAAATGGCGGCCTCGATGGTCTCCAGATCGCGCATTTCACCGACGAGGATGATGTCGGGGTCTTGGCGCAGGGCGCGCTTGATGGCCTCGGAAAAGCTGGAAACGTCGGCTCCGATCTCGCGCTGGGTGACGATGCAGCGTTTGTGCGGGTGGTAATACTCGATCGGATCCTCGATCGTGATGATGTGACCCTCGCGGTTCTCGTTGATGTAGTTTACCATCGAGGCGAGCGTGGTCGACTTGCCGGAGCCGGTGGGGCCGGTGACGAGGACGAGACCGCGGGGACGGTAGAGCAGCTCGCGGACCTTGTCGGGCAGGCCGATGTCGCGCAGGCCATACATCTTGTTCGGAATCTGGCGGAGCACGATGCCGTAGTTGCCCTTGGCCTTGAGGACGGAAACGCGGAAACGGGCTTTGTCGAGGAAGGCGAAACCAAAGTCGGAACCGCCGTGGAGCTTGAGGTTCTGGACGTGGTTCTCGGGGGTGATGGAGAGCATCAGATGCTCTGTTTCCTGGGGCGTAAGCGAGGGGCCCTCGATGGGCACCATGCTGCCGCTGATGCGGAGCGTGGGCGGCTGGCCCACCTGGCAGTGAAGGTCGGAAGCGTTCTGGTCGACGACGAGTTCGAGCAGGTCGTTCATCTCGTAGCTCATGGGCGCAGGGGAGTCGGAGCGTGAGGCGGGTTGGAAAAGACGGGGGGACCGATCAGGCGGAGTCGCCGACGGTGATGGATACGACCTCTTCGATGGTGGTGAGGCCGGTGAGGACTTTGCGCAGGCCGTCTTCGCGCATGGTGCGCATGCCGAGGGTGCGAGCCTTGTCGCGCAGGCGTGAGGTGCTGGCGCCCTCGTAGATCATGCGCTGGAGCTCGTCGTTCACGACGAAGATCTCGAAAATGCCGGCGCGGCCGCGGTAGCCGGAGCCGTGGCAATTTTCGCAACCGGCGCCCTTGGCGAAGGCGGCGCTGGCGGCCTGCTGGGCGGTGATGTTGAGCGAGCGCAGCTCACGCGGGTCGGGCGTGTAGGCATGCTTGCACTTCTTGCAGATCTTGCGGGTGAGGCGCTGGGCCATCACGGCGCGAAGCGAGGTGGAGACCAGGAAGGGCTTGACGCCGATGTCGATCATGCGCGTGACGGCGCCGGGGGCGTCGTTCGTGTGCAGGGTCGAAAACACCATGTGGCCCGTGAGGGAGGCGTTGATCGAGATCTCGGCGGTCTCCAGGTCTCGAATTTCGCCCACCATGATGATGTTGGGCGCCTGGCGGAGCATGGAGCGCAGGGCGTTGGCGAAGGTCATGCCGACCTCGTGGCGCACGGGCACCTGATTGATGCCGGAGAGCTGATACTCCACCGGGTCTTCGACCGTGATGAGCTTTCGGTCGGGCTTGTTGATGAAGTGGAGACAGGAGTAGAGCGTGGTGGTCTTGCCGGAGCCGGTCGGGCCGGTGACGAGGAAAAGACCGTCCGGGAGCGTGATGATGCGCTCCATGGTGGCCTGGTCGTCGCTGAGGAAGCCGAGCTCGGGAAGACCGAGCTGCAGGCCCTCCTTGTCGAGAATACGCATGACGATGGATTCGCCGTGCGCGGTGGGCAGGGAGGAGACGCGAAGATCGATGGGCTTGTTGCCGACGTTGACCTGAATGCGGCCGTCCTGGGGGATGCGTTTCTCCGCGATGGAGATGTTCGCCATGATCTTCAGACGGGAAACGATGGCGAGCTGAAGCCGCTTGGGCGGATTGTCGGCCTCCACGAGCACGCCGTCGATGCGGTAGCGGACGCGGAAACGCTTTTCCAGGGGCTCGAGATGGATGTCGGAGGCGCGGCGAGTGATCGCCTCGATGATGACCTGATAGACGAGCTTGATGATGGGGGCGTCGTCCGTTTCTCCCTCGGCGCCGCCGGTGGTTCCGGGAGCCGCGGCGGTGACAACCTGGGCCTCTTCGCCGGTGGAGATGTCGCTGAGGAGCTTCTCCATCGACTCCTCGTCCTTGCCGTAGAAGCGGTCGATGTGGGTCCGAATCTCGTCGGCGGGGGCGACGACGGGCTCCACCGTCATCTTGAGGTAATGGCTGATGCTATCGATCGCGTCGACATCGAGCGGATCGCTGATGGCGATGCGCACGGTGTTGCCTTCGCGCGAGACCGGGAAGGCGGTGTGCTTGGCGGCGAGATGGCGCGGGAGAAGGGCCATCAGCTCCGTGGAGGCGCGGACGTTCGCCATCTCGATCATCGGCATGCCAAACTCGTCGGCGAGGAGCTGGGCGGCCTGGCGAGTGGTGAAACCCTGCTCGGCGACAAGCACGTCGAGCAGGCGCGGCGGAGCGATGGTGAGATCGGTGTGGCCGTTTACGACGGCCCTGGCGGCGTCGACTTGTTCGAGAGTAAGCACGCCCTTGTCGAGGGCCAGTTGTATGACGAAATCGTCGGCGGAGGTCACGTGGGGAGGGCGAGGGTAAACCGCAGGGCGGAGGACGCGCGGAGCGCGGGTAGTTAATGCGCGCTTTTAGCGATTCAGACTCAACAAAAATTCCGTGTTCGTGCGGGTTTTCTTCAGGCGTTGAATAAACATGTCCATCGCCTCCACCGGGGGAATTCCCTGCATGGCGCGGCGGAGCCCGTAAACACGGAGCATCTCGTCGGGGTGATAGATGAGCTCTTCCTTGCGGGTGCC
>JAIXVY010000241.1 GCA_027482505.1 Opitutaceae bacterium
CGGACGTCGTTTTGGTAGAAGTAGCGAATGTCATCGATGCCGTAGAGCAGCATGGCGAGGCGCTCGAGGCCCATGCCGAAGGCGTAGCCGCTCCAGACTTCGGGGTCGTAGCCGACGTCCTTGAACACAATGGGGTCCACCATGCCGCAGCCGCCGATTTCGATCCAGGGCTTGTTGACCTTGGGCAGGTGCGTGGCGCTGAGGTCGACCTCGAAGCTCGGCTCGGTGTAGCCGAAGTAGTGCGGGCGGAAACGGGTCTTGGTGTCCTTGCCGAGGAGGGAGGCGAATATGTAGTCGAGCAGGGCCTTCAGGTCGCGGACGGTGACGTTCTTGTCGACGTAGAGGCACTCGAGCTGGTGGAAGTTGGCCGAGTGGGTGGCGTCGGTGGTGTCGCGGCGGTAGACGCGGCCGGGCGAGACGATGCGGATGGGCGGCTGGCCCTTCAGCATGGTGCGGATCTGCACCGAGCTGGTGTGGGTGCGGAGCAGATACTTCTCGTGTGGGGACTTTTTGGATACATTGCCGAAGCGGGCGGATTCGGGCAGATAAAAAGTGTCTTGGGCGTCGCGCGCCGGGTGGTCGGCCGGGGTGTTGAGCGCGTCGAAGCAGTAATACTCGGTCTCGACCTCGGGGCCCTCGACGACGGAGAAGCCGACCTTGCGGAGGATGCGTGTCATCTCCTCGCGGACGAGGGTGAGCGGGTGGTGCGTGCCGAGGCCGCGGTCGGGCGAGGGCAGCGTCGGATCGACGGCGGGCCCGAGCTGGGCGGCGAGCTCGCCGGCCTCGATGCGGGAGAGGGCGGCGTCGAGGTGGGCCTGGAGGGCGGTCTTGGCCTCGTTGACGAGTTTGCCGACGACGGGCTTCTGCTCCTTGGGCACGGAGCCCATCTGCTTCATGAGCGCGGTGAGCTCGCCGTTGGGGCCGACGTAGCGGGCCTTGGCGGCCTCGAAGTCGGGGCGCGCGGCGAGGGCCGGCAGTTCGGCGGCGGCTTTGGCGAGAAGGGCGGCGAGTTGGTCTTGCATGAACGAGCAGGGAGATGGGAGCGGGGAGCAGGGAGCCGGAAAGCAATCCGGCGCGACGGAAAGGGGCAAAAAAAGAGGACGGCGCCTCGTGTGCGAGGCCCGTCCTCCGGGACTGAAAGGGAGGCGAGCCGTCCAGGGCTCGCGTGATTTGGCTGCTTAGGCGGCCTTGGCGGCGGCCTTGGCCTTCAACGCGTCCTTGGCTTTCGAGACCAAGGAGGTAAAGGCAACCTCATCGCGGATGGCGATGTCGGAGAGGACCTTGCGGTCGAGACCGATGTTGGCGGCCTTGAGACCTTCGACGAGTCGGCTGTAGCTGATGCCGTTCGCGCGAGCGGCGGCGTTCAGACGCACGATCCAGAGACCGCGGAAGTCGGACTTCTTCTTGCGGCGATGCTTGAAGGCGTAGAGCCAGGCGTGATGGACGGCCTCTTTCGCGTAGCGGAAGAGCTTGGACTTGTTGCCAAAGTAACCCTTGGCGTAGGTGAGGACCTTCTTCCGGCGACGGCGGGAAGCGGCGGCATTGGTTGCACGAGGCATGTTGGTATTTCCTTTAGGTTAGAACCGGCGGGTCGTCTCGTTAGGATTCACCCGGCAGGTTGGTTTTGGTTAATCGTCGATCTGTTTGTTAGTTACAGACCGAACGGCAGACAACGCTTGAGCGGCGCGGCATGGCCTTCGGCCACGAGCTTGTCCTTGGTAGCACGGCGCTTGGCCTTGGTGCTCTTGGAGGCAAGCAGGTGACGGAAGCCGGGCGTGCGACGCTTGAGCTTACCTTTGGCGGTGAGCTTGAAGCGCTTGGCGACGGACTTCTTGGTCTTTTGCATGGTGGGAACGTTAGAAAGCAGAGACCCGCGCCCGCCTTGGCAAGGGAAAATCTGGAAGGCGCGTCCGTGAGAATACCCTCTGGCCTAGCTTCGCGATGAGCGGCAGGATGCGCCGGTGCTTCGTCCCCTGCCCCGTCTTCTCGTGTGGTTGCCGCTGCTGGCTCCGTGTCTTTCGGGAGCGGGAGAAATCATTCTGACCGACCCCGTCTACGGAAAGATCAACGCCAGCGCCATAGATCAGCCCCGGCTCTACGCGCTGGTCTCGGATCCGGCCGCGGGCGGCGCTTTCATCACGTGGGACAATCCTTTGGGCGAAAACAGCGAGCCGGTGCTCCTGACCGCCTTTGTGGATACCGGAGCGTCGGGTTTCGCCATCAGCCATCTCCACGCCACCGGACTCTACGACCAGGCCAACCTCGGTTTCGACGCGACGGACTATGCGGGCTCGTTCACGGAAATCGGCATCGGCAGCACGGAAATAGGCGACGTCACCCGTCCCTTCGGCATCTGGGTGCGCAGCGACGGCCTGGAATCCACGGGGGAAATTTTGCCTTCGGAATTCGAGTCCTACGGCAATTTCAGCCTTTGGGTCCGCCGTGAAACGGGCACGGGCGAATACAACGAGCTGCTCGGCGCGGACCCGATCAATCTGGTGGGCATGCCGGTGATTCGGCAGCGCAGGCTATACCTCGATCCCCGCCCACTGGAAGCGCTCGCCGGGCTGGAAACCCACCTTCTGGCGCCAAACGCGCCCGAGCCCGTCACCCAGGCGACAATTCCGCTGATCTTGCGCGATTTCATCGGGGACACGCCGCCGCCGGGCGAAGCGCTGCCCTCGCACTATGCCAACCCTCTGGTCCCAGGTCTCGTGCTTCAGGAAGGCGCGCTCACCACTACCGGCACCTGGCTGCTCGATACCGGCGCGGGCTCGAGTTTCATGAGCTTCGCCGCGGCCAAGGCGATCGGGCTCATACCGGCGCAATACGCCACGCTCGCCGATTTCATGGCGACCTACACCGGGCCAAAATCCGAAATCGGCGGCATCGGCGCGTCGCTGGTCGTGCCCATCCTCAATCTCGACCGGCTGAAGGCCACCTCGCGCGAGGGCGCCGTGCTGGTGTGGCAAAACGTCGACGTGCTCGTGGCCGACGTGGCGGGTCTCGACGGCATCTTCGGGATGAATCTGCTGGTGCCCGCGGTGACCATCGACTCAAGCGCCCTCGCCGGGCTGACCGGCGACGGGACCGTGTCGGACAGCATGCTGGACGCGTTCGGTCCCCTGCTCTCGTTCCTGTTTGATGTTTCGCCCGGGCCTTTTTCGGGCGTGGTCATCGACACGACCAACGCCGCCGACCCGATCATGCGGCTCGCGACCCCGCGCTCCGCCGGCACAGCCTACGCGTGGCTGGGGGCGACCTTTTCCGCAACGGAGCGCGCGATACCTTCCTTCGGCTCAATGGCGGGCGACGCCGATGGCGACGGACTGGCCAACCTGATCGAGTATGGGCTCGGCACGGATGCGCGCGCGGCCGAAAGCGATCCCGCGCTCGCGCCAAAGGCGGCGAAAATCTCCGGGACGGGCGGCGATTTTCTCGCGCTTTCGTTTTCGCGTCCGGCCGGCGGCAGCGCGGGCGTGAACTACTTCGCCGAAATATCGAACGATCTCCAGTCCTGGCGCCGCGACGGCGGAGAGGTCGTGCTTCACCAGACCACCGCGGCGGGCGGCAGGGAAACGCTCACCTATCGCTCGGCGGCTCCCCTCGTCGCGGGAACGCGTGTGTTTCTGAGGCTGGCCGTGGAGCCCGCGCCCTGAGCCGAGCGTCGCCGACGGCGGGAAAGACCGACGCTCGCGCCGCGGCGGAGCGCGAAAAACGACGCCACGAAAAAGAAAAAGCCGCCGCACCTTTCGGTGCGACGGCTCTGAGGGAACGAGCGAGGCGTGCGCTGACGCGGCCCGGACTTTGTCCGCAGGAGGCGGATTAGTAGTCCATGCCGCCCATGCCGCCGCCGGGGCCGCCATGGCCGCCGCCCGCGGGAGCCTTGTCCTTATCGGGGGCATCGGTGATGATGCACTCGGTGGTGAGGAGCAGGCCGGCGATGGACGCGGCGTTCTGGAGGGCGGTGCGGGTGACCTTGGTCGGGTCGACGACGCCGGCCTTCACGAGGTCCTCGTAGGCGCCGGTGGCGACGTTGTAGCCGTTGGCGCCCTTGGAGCCGAGCACCTGCTGGACGACGACGGCGCCTTCGACGCCGGCGTTGAAGCACAGCTGCTTGAGCGGGGCCTCGACGGCGCGGCGGATGATCTGGGCGCCGAGCTTCTCGTCGCCCTCGAGGGCGGCGATGGCGGCGTCGACGGCCTTGGCGGTGCGCAGGAGGGCGACACCACCGCCGGAGACG